>JBEBWH010000159.1:0-7408 GCA_040392305.1 Bradyrhizobium sp.
CCATCGTCACTCACACCGTCAAAATCCTGGTCGAGATCTTCGGAGCCCTGACCAATATCTTCATCATCATTTTCATCGGCCTGCTGCTTGCGGCACAGCCCAAGATCTATTCGCGCGGGTTATTGAGCTTCTTTCCAAAACGGCACCGCGCCAAGGCGGCCGAAGTCTATAGCGATGTCGGCGAGACGCTGCGCCGCTGGATTCTCGGTCAGCTTCTCACCATGGCCTCGATTTTCGTGGTGACTTGGCTGGGGCTGAGCCTGATCGGCATCCCCGGCGCGCTGGTGCTCGGCTTTCAGGCCGGACTGCTGTCATTCATCCCTACGGTCGGCGCGGTGATCGCCGGCGTCGTCATCCTGCTCGCGAGCCTCGGCTCGGGGCTGACCGCGATCCTCAGCGCCTTCGGGCTGTATCTGCTGATCCAATTTCTCGAAGGCAATATCCTGACGCCGCTGATCCAGCGTCACGCCATCGACATTCCGCCGGCGACGCTGTTCGCGTCGCAGATCTTTCTCGGCGTACTGTTCGGCCTGTGGGGGATCGCGCTGGCGCTGCCGCTGATCGCTGTCGTCAAGGTCTGCCTCGCCCATCTCTACGACGACGAGGACGACCTCGCGGCCGCCTAGCTCAGGTCGTCAGCACCGTTTCGGTATGCTCGACCTCGGGCGCCGCCGCGAAATAGCCGCCGACCAGTGCGCGCCATTGCGCGAAGTCCTCGGAGCCGCGAAAATCCACCGTGTGGTTTTCCAGCGTCGCCCATTTCACCACCAGCCGATAGCGCTGCGGTTTCTCGATCGAGCGATGCAGTTCGAAACCGTGGCAACCCTTGGCGCGACCGAAAATCGCCCTCGCTTCGCCGACGGCCGCCTCGAATTCCGCTTCCGTCCCCGGCTTGACATCGATCTGGGCGATTTCCGTAATCATCGCTGGCCACGTCCCTGTTGTGTTGTGAGAAATCGAGCGCGACGGAATATAAGGCCGGACCGCCTTTTCCTGCAACGCGAGCGGCTACGCCGCGCGCATCGTCAGCGCCCACAGGCCGATCGCCGCAACCAGCAGCGCGCAGCAGACAAACGCAATCCGCGGCCACCGGCTCGGCCGGCCGTAGCGGCCCTCCGCGCGGCGCGCCGAGATCAGCGCGGCCTCGTATTCGTCGGCGGTCGAGAACAGACAGGCAAAGCCATGACGCGCCGCCATCACGGACGCCTCAAGCATCCGCAGCTCTCTCTCACGATCGGTTAGCCCTGCCGTCTGCATCGGGTTCAGGCTAAGCCGGTCATGGTAAAGAAAATCTTAGGCTCCGTTCGCGCCCACGTCAGCGTCGAGCACGACGGCCTTTGCCGCGGGATGACCACGCACGACGTTGCGCGGGCGCGGCTTGTTTTCCTCGGCGAGCGGTTTGCGCGCCGAATTTTCAGCGGCAATCAGCCCGGTTGCGGCGACGACCCGGTTACGCCCGCCCCGCTTCGCCTGGTAAAGGGCGACATCGGCGCTCGCGAGCAGATCGTCGAGCGCCGTCCGCAGCGGACCGCTGGCCACCCCAATGCTGACCGTCGTCTCGATCGGCTCGTCGTCGATCGCGACACCGGCCTCCGCAAAAGCCTTACGGACACGCTCGGCCGCGATCATCGCCTCGTCGAGCGCGCATGGCAGCATGGCGCAGAATTCTTCGCCGCCGATCCGCCCGGTCAGATCGGTGACGCGCAGCGCGTTGACCATCACATCGGCGAACATCTTGAGCACCTCATCGCCCGTCGGATGGCCGAAGCGATCGTTGACCGACTTGAAGTGATCGATGTCGAAGATCATGACGCTGACGGGCTGTTTCGCCTTGGCCTCGCGCGCGATCATCAGCGAGGTGGCCTCGGAGAATCCGCGCCGGTTCAGGAGCCCGGTCAGAGGGTCTGACGCCGCCGCGACCTTGTGCGCGCGCACCGTGCGCTCCGACACCAGCATGAAGATGATGAAAACCGTGCCGACGGCATAGAGAACGAGTTCGACGGCAAAGACGGCAATCCACAGTTCGCCGCCGGACGTTTCCGTATACAGCAGATCGCCGATTGCGATCGGCAGGATCAGTACGAACCCGTGCAGCATCGGCACGGCAAGAGCGAGCCATCGCTTGCGGAACGTCTTGCGGCGGTCGGTGCCAAGCTCCCACGCGGTGAGGCTTGCGTAACTGGCGATCACGGCCACGCCGAAAGTGATGCGCAGCGCCGCGCCTTCCGGGCCGGCCAGCACGGCCATCGCACACCAGGCGAACGCTCCCGCCAGCATACCGGGCCAGTTCGGCGCGCGACCGTGAAAAATCCGCGCCGCCCCCCAGACCAGACCGCAGGCGACCAGACCGACGGCATTGAGCGCGCCTGCCGTCATCGAGCCGAGGGCGGGATTCGCCAGCGTCCATATCGAGATCGAGGCGGCGCCAAGCAGATAGGCCGCGCCCCACCACGGCAGCGCCCGAATTCGCTCCTGACGGCCGAGAAAAATCAAAAGCCCGCCCAGCAGCGCGCCGATCAGCGCAGCCACAAGATAGAGCGTGAAAATATCAAGCGGCATCGGCGCGGCGCCAGCCAGAAAAGCGAGGAAGGACCGATGAGCGGCAACCTTTTCAATGGGGCTGAAGGATATGCAGGCCGCGTTGTAAAACCGTTGGTGAATTGGGAAGAATTTTCATCGAATGCCGCCGCATTGCAGTGGCTTGGACAAATAAAAAAGGGCGCCCGGTGGACGCCCTTTTTCGAAATCTTGCCGCGAGGCGGCGTATCGGCCGAAAGATCAGCGCTTCGAGAACTGGAAGCTGCGGCGGGCCTTGGCCTTGCCGTACTTCTTGCGCTCGACCACGCGCGAGTCGCGGGTCAGGAAGCCGCCCTTCTTGAGCACGCTGCGCAGCTCCGGCTCGAAATTGGTCAGCGCCTTCGAGATGCCGTGACGCACCGCGCCCGCCTGTCCCGAAAGACCACCGCCGGCGACCGTGCAGACAACGTCATACTGGTCCTTGCGCGCGGCGGCGACCAGCGGCTGCTGGATCACCATGCGCAGCACCGGGCGGGCGAAGTAGTTCTCGAACTCGCGGGTGTTGACCGTGATCTTGCCGGAGCCCGGCTTGATCCAGACGCGGGCGACGGCGTCCTTGCGCTTGCCGGTGGCGTAGGCGCGGCCCTGGCTGTCCACCTTCTTGGCGTATGTCGGCGCATCCGCGGCCTGCGGCTTGAGCGCCGCGAGTTCCTCGAGGGATTGCATGGTCTCGGACATCTTATGCGGCCCTCATATTCTTGCGGTTCATCGATGCGACATCGAGCACTTCGGGCTGCTGGGCCTCGTGCGGATGCTCGGCACCTGCATAGACGCGCAGATTACCCATCTGCTTGCGGCCGAGCGGACCGCGCGGGATCATGCGCTCCACCGCCTTCTCCACCACGCGCTCGGGGAAACGGCCGTCGAGGATCGACTTTGCCGTCCGCTCCTTGATGCCGCCGATGAAGCCGGTGTGGTGGTAGTAAACCTTGTTCTCACGCTTGCGGCCGGTCAGCACGACATCGGCAGCATTGATGATGATGACATTGTCACCGCAATCGACGTGAGGGGTGTAGGTGGGCAAATGCTTGCCCCGAAGCCGCATCGCCACGATGGTCGCCAGGCGACCGACAACCAGACCCTTGGCGTCGATCAGCACCCACTTCTTCGTGACGTCGGCTGGTTTGGCCGAGAACGTGGTCATGATGAATTTCCGTGAAAAAAAGCCGACGCAGCGCGCCGAGTGCGGCGTTTGTAGAGAAACACCCGCCTCCAGTCAATCGACCATTGGCAAAATAACTCTATAAATATCAATAGGCTACAATAATGGTATTTAAATACCTTATGTTAAGGGCGTCTGTGGAATGGAATATGTCGCGGTCACATGCGCGATCGGATCGGGCGACGAACCCGACAGAAGCTGCACCTCGCCGACCGCCAGCCGCTTGCCGAGCTTCAATAGCCGCGCCACCGCCACGATGTCGCGGCCCTGCCCGCCCTTGCGCAGGAAATTGATATTGAGGCTGGTGGTCACGGCCAGTCCGACCGGGCCGATCGCCGACAACAGCACCACATACATCGCGAAATCGGCCAGCCCCATCAGGGTCGGACCGGAAATCGTCCCGCCGGGACGCAGCATGCGCTCGCTATAGGTCTGCCGCAGCAGCGCGGTCGCACCATCCGCGCTTTCGATCATGATATCGTTGCTGCCAAAGGCTTGCGGAAACTCATGCCGCAGGAATTCCTCAAGCTCCGCCACCGTCATTTTCGCCGCCGCCTGCGCCATCCCGATCGTCCCTAACCCTCGATGCCATTTGCGTATAGACTGCCAGTCGATCCCAAACGCTCAAACATCATCGCCCGGATTTCGTCATGAATGCTCCATTGGCACAGCCGCTCGCCCAAGAACAGCCCATCCTGCTGCGCGAAACGCACGGCGCTATTGCCGTGCTGGTGCTCAACCGGCCGGCGGCGCGCAACTGCCTGTCGGAAGCCCTGATCGGTGAGCTTCACGCCGCGCTCGACGCCATCCGGGACGATGCCGCGATCCGCGCCGTCGTCATCGCCGCCAACGGCCCCGCCTTCTCGTCCGGCCACGACCTCAAGGAACTGACGGCGCGGCGCAGCGACGCCGATGGCGGCCGTGCCTATTTCGAATTCCTGATGAATGCCTGCAGCGCGATGATGCAGGCCATCGTCCGCCTGCCGAAGCCGGTCATCGCCGCCGTCCAGGGCGTCGCCACCGCCGCAGGATGCCAGCTCGTGGCGAGCTGCGACCTCGCGGTGGCCTCCGAACAGGCGAGTTTCGCCACGCCGGGCGTCAACATCGGCCTGTTCTGCTCGACGCCGATGGTGGCGCTCACGCGCAACGTGCCGCGCAAGCAGGCCATGCATATGCTGTTGACAGGCGAGCCCGTGATGGCGGCCGAAGCGCGCGCGATCGGTCTCGTCAACATCGTCGCCGCGCCCAGCACCGAGCGCGAGATCGCGATCGAACTGGCCAACAAGGTGGCGCGGAAATCCGCGCATACGATCAGGATCGGCAAGGAGGCGTTCTACCGGCAGGCCGAGATGGGCCTTGCGGACGCCTACCGATATGCGGCACAGGTGATGACAGAAAACATGATGGCGCGCGACGCAGCCGAGGGCATCAACGCCTTCATCGACAAGCGCCCGCCGCAATGGGAAGACCGCTGAGCGCAAGGCCCGGCGGCCTCGACGGACATCGACGCATGGATCACGACGCCTATCCCGACAGCTATATCCGCGGCATTCTCACCAACGTCAAAGTCATCGCCATGGTCGGCGCCTCCCCGGTCAATGTGCGGCCGAGCTATTTCGCGTTCAAATATCTCGCCGAGCGCGGCTACGACATGATCCCGGTCAATCCCGGCCAGGTCGGCAAGAGCCTGTTGGGCAAGCCGTTCGTGGCATCGCTACGCGACATTCAGCGGCCCATCGATATGGTCGATATTTTCCGCAGCGCGCCCTATGTCCCCGGAGTCGTCGAGGAAGCGCTCGACCTGTCGCCACAACCGAAGGTGATCTGGATGCAACTCGGCATCCATCACGCCGAGGCGGCCGCCCGCGCCGAGGCGGCGGGCCTCAAGGTGGTGATGAACCGCTGCCCGAAGATCGAATACGGCCGGCTGACCTCCGAAATTTCCTGGATGGGAGTGAACTCCCGCACTCTGAGTTCAAAACGCGCACCCGCACCGGTGCGCGGGATGCAGTTGTCGCTGAATCGACAGAGCGTCAGCGGCGCGCAGACCAGCGCCGCCGACCGCGCCGCACAGCTTGAAGACGATTGATCCAAGAATACCGCCGGCTGCAATTGCGACCTTCCGCGTGAACGCCTGCTAAGCAAATGCTATTGCAAAACAGCGGCCGGCGCTGACAGTGCTTGACGACTTTCGCCGCCGGCATCAGCATGCCGGCGCCTGAATTCAACTTCATCCACCCGTTTCTCAACCCAAGCAAGGACGACAAATGACTGAACGCACTCCGGGATTCGCCACGCTTGCCGTGCATGCCGGTGCCCAGCCCGATCCGACCACGGGCGCACGCGCGACGCCGATCTACCAGACGACATCGTTCGTCTTCAACGATGCGGACCATGCCGCCGCCCTGTTCGGATTGCAGACCTTCGGCAACATCTACACCCGCATCGGCAACCCGACGACGGCGGTTCTGGAGGAGCGCGTCGCTGCGCTTGAAGGCGGCACCGCCGCGCTGGCGGTGGCCTCGGGTCATGCCGCACAGGTGATCGCGCTGCATAACCTGATGACCCCCGGCGACGAATTCGTCGCCGCGCGCAAGCTCTATGGCGGCTCGATCAACCAGTTCACCCACGCCTACAAGAATTTCGGCTGGAACGTCGCCTGGGCCGATCCGGACGACATCTCGACCTTCGAAAAGGCGATCACGAACAAGACCAAGGCGGTCTTCATCGAGTCCGTCGCCAATCCGGGCGGATCGATCACCGATATCGAGGCGATCGCCGCGATTGCGCACCGCGCCGATGTCCCCGTCATCGTCGACAACACGCTGGCCTCGCCCTACCTGCTGCGGCCGATCGAGCACGGCGCTGACATCGTGCTGCACTCGCTGACCAAATTCCTTGGCGGCCACGGCAATTCGATCGGCGGCATCATCGTCGATGCCGGCACCTTCGACTGGTCCAAGACCGACAAGTATCCGATGCTGACCGCTCCGCGCCCGGAATATCACGGCATCAAGCTGCACGAGACTTTCGGCAACTTCGCCTTCGCCATCGCCTCGCGCGTGCTCGGCCTGCGCGATCTCGGCCCGGCGATCTCGCCGTTCAACGCCTTCCAGATTCTCACCGGCATCGAAACGCTGGGGCTGCGGATGCAGCGCCATGCCGATAACGCCAAGGCGGTGGCGGAATGGCTGGAGAGCCACCCGGCGGTCGCCTGGGTGAATTATGCCGGCCTGCCGAGCAATCAGTATTATTCGCTGGCGCGCAAATACACGCCGAAGGGTGCGGGCGCGGTGTTCACGTTCGGCGTCAAGGGCGGTTACGACGCCGGCGTCAGCCTTGTCTCGAACGTCAAACTGTTCTCCCACCTCGCCAATATCGGCGACACGCGATCGCTGATCATTCACCCCGCCTCGACCACCCACAGCCAGCTCGACGACGAGCAGAAGACCAAGGCTGGCGCCGGGCCGGACGTGGTGCGCGTGTCGATCGGCATCGAGGACAAGGACGATCTGATCGCCGACCTCGATCAGGCTCTTCGCGGCTGATCGTCAGTCCCGGACCAAAAGCAAAAGGCGCGGCCGCTGGCCGCGCCTTTTTTTATGTCGCGTCGGTGCGACGCGTCTGAGGACGCGACCTTGTCCTGCCGCGCAAGGCGATTGTTGCGCA
>JBEBWH010000160.1:0-7359 GCA_040392305.1 Bradyrhizobium sp.
TTTCGGAGGTGTGTTCGCCAAGCCTCGGCGCCGGCCCTTGCAGCCGCCACGGCGTCGCGCTGAACTGGTAGGGACTGCCCGGCACCGTCAGCGTGCGGCCCGACCAGCTATGATCGAGCGAGGCGAAATATTCACGGTAGGCAAGCTGACGGTTCTCCAGCAGATCGCGCGGCGTACTGACCGGGCAGATCGGCAGCCGTCGCGCCTGCCCTTCGGCGTAAAGCTCAGCCTTGGTGCGCGTACGGCAGAACGGCGTGAAGATCGAGGCGAACAGCGCCTTGGCGTCATCGGTCGCAAGATAAACCGCCTGCTTCCATTCCGGCCCCTGCAGCTTCTCGGCGCCCTCGACGCGCTCGTCGAGAAGCCACTGCACGCTGCCGTCCCAGAAGCGGTTGGAGGCGATGCCGCCGGCCATGAAATACACCTGTCCGTCGGCGCACGGGAAAACGCCCATTCCCGCCTGCCGCTGATGGCCGGCATTGCGCTTGCGGACGGTGCCCTCCAGATCGAAGAACTGCACGGCGTTCTCCATCGCCAGCACGACGCATTCCTGAATCGAGACATCGATGTGATGCCCGGCCTGCGTGTCCGTCCCGGCCCCGGCATGCAAAGCGATCATCGAAGCGACAGCAGCGAATTGCGACGCCGCCAGACAGGCCTGATTGCCATAGGCCGCGATCGGTTCGGTTTCCGGATAGCCCCCAAGATAGAGCAGCCCGCCAAGCGCCAGCGTGACGATGTCTTCGGATTCGTAATGCGCGAACGGTCCGCTCTGGCCGAACGGCGTGATGCTGGTCATGACCAGCTTCGGCGCGACAGCCGAAAGGCTCGCGAAATCGAGCCCGCGCGAGGCCATGACACCCGGCTTCTCCGACTCGATCAGCAGATCGCATCCTGTGGCCAGCCGCCTGAAAATATCCTGCCCCTCGGCACGATCGAGGTTCAGCGCGATGCTGCGCTTGCCGGCGTTGAGATAAGCAAATGGCAGGCTGCGTTCGAGATGCGGCTTGTTGTCGAGAAACGGCCCGTCGCGCCGCACCGGCGAGCCGCCATATGGCTCGACCAGCACGACCTCCGCGCCGAGATCCGAAAACAGCTTGCCGCAATACTGCCCGCTCCAGCCGGAAGCATCGAGAACCTTGAGGCCGCTGAGCGCCCCGATAGCCGGTGCCGCGCTCGCAGCGCCCGTCGTGAGCTGCTCGCTCTCTGCCTGCGTCATTTACCTGTATTCCCCGCCCGGCCATCTGCACGACAAGCCAAGGCCGCGCGCGGCGCGGGCCAGAACGACCAACACAGCGCTCCGCTTTCAACGTTAGTTGTGGACGGGCAGAAACTAGGACTTAGCCGGCGCGGAGGCCAGTGGCCGGCCCCGGAAAGATGTCCAAATGGTGGAACAACAACCACGCGCCGCCGGAACCGCGTTCCGGCCGAATGCGGGCTGATATGCTACGGGATCACGGTCACGCGGTCATACCGCGCAATAGCGCTCCTGAATGTCCCGATTGACGGCGAGCGCTGCAGCGCTGTCCTCAAACACCACTTCGCCCTGATCGATGACCACGGCGCGGTCGGAAAGATTGAGCGCCCACTCCACGTTCTGCTCCACGAGCAGCAGCGTCATGCCTTCCGCCCGCAGCCGCCGGAACAACTGCCCCATCTCCTCAACAAGGATCGGCATGATGCCCTCGGACGGCTCGTCGAGCAGGATCATCTTCGGCTTTGCGATCATCGCGCGTGCGATCGCCAGCATCTGCTGCTCGCCGCCGGAGAGCGTCAGCGCATTCTGGTTCAGCCGTTCCTTGAGGCGCGGGAACGTGTCGGCCACCTCGTCGATGGCCTGGTCCTCGCGGATGGCGCGGTTGGCGCCAAGCAGACCGAGCTGCAGGTTCTCGCGCACGGTGAGACCGGCGACGATGCGCCGCTCTTCCGGCACATAGGCAAGGCCGAGGTGAAAGCGCGCATGCGCGGGCAGCGGCAAAAGCTCGTGCCCGGCGAAGCGGACCTGCCCCGCTGTCTTCGCGATCAGACCCATGATCGACTTGATCGTCGTGGTCTTGCCCGCACCGTTGCGGCCGATCAGCGCGAGAATCTCGCCCTGCCGCACGTCGAAGCTCAGGCCATGCAGCACATGGCTCGCGCCATACCAGGCATGGAGTTGTGACACCTCAAGCATAGCCGCCGCTCTGTCCCAGATAGACGCTGCGCACGCGCGCGTCGGATTGAATCTCGGCCGGCGTGCCGTCGGCGATCAACTGACCATGATGCAGCACCAGGATGCGATCGCTGAGGCCGAGGATCATTTTCATCTTGTGCTCGACCAGCAGGATGGTGCGCTCGGCGGCGAGCCGCTCGATCAGCGCCACCATCTCCTTGGTCTCCTCCGGCCCCATGCCCGCGGTCGGCTCGTCCAGCAGCAGCAATTCGGGATTGGCAACGAGCGCGATGGCGATCTCCAATGCGCGCTGCTCGCCATGCGCCAGCGCCGTCGCCGGGCGATGCCGCCGCGCGAACAGGCCGACCGCGTCGAGCATGGCCTCGGCCCGCTCCGCCAGTTCCGTCATGCGGACGCGCGGCGTGAAGACGTTGTAGCGCGAACGGAACGCCTGCGCCGCGATGCGGACATTCTCGTGCGCGGTGAGCTTGGGAAAGATGTTGGTGATCTGATAGGAGCGCGCGATGCCCAGATGCACGAATTCGTGCTGCGGCGTGCGGGCGAGATCGCGGCCCTTGAAACGGATGCTGCCGGTCGAGGGCGGCAGCGCGCCGGACAGCACGTTGAAGAACGTGCTCTTGCCCGCACCATTCGGGCCGATTACGGCGGTGACGCGATTCTGTCCGAAGCTCGTGGTGATGCCTTCAAGCGCCGTGAAGCGGCCGAACGAACGGCCGAGGTTTTCCACCTCCAGCAAGGCCTGCGCCGTCATGGCCGCGCCCTCCCCTGCACCAGCGACAACAGGCCGCCCCAGATGCCTTTCGGCAGATAGAGCACGAACACGACGAACACCGCGCCCAGCGCCAGTTGCCAGTGCGACGTCCACAAGGTCAGCACGTCCTCCAATACCAGATAGGCGAACGCGCCGATGAAGGGGCCGAAGAACGTGCCCGCGCCGCCGAGCAGCGTCATCATCACCACCTGACCGGAGGTGTGTATGCTCAAAATCTCAAGCGGCACGATGGAGAGATGCAGCGCCGACAGCGTGCCCGCGAGCCCGCACAACATGCCGGAGAGCACGAAGGCCAACAGCTTGGTGCGCGCGATGTTGTAGCCGCAGGCGCGCGCCCGCGCCTCGTTCTCGCGGATCGCCTCGATCACGCCCCCGAACGGCGACGCGAGGATGCGCGACAGGAACCACAGCGCCAGCGCCACGAACGCCAGCACGACGTAATATTTGACGACCGGGTCGAGCAGATCGAGGCTGACGGGGCCGAAGCCGACGCTGGTCACGGTGAAGCCGCGCAGGCCGTTCTCGCCGCCGGTCCATGACGACGCCTGCAACGCGATGTAGTAGATGAGCTGCGCCAGCGCCAAGGTCACCATCGCGAAATAGATGCCGCGCGTGCGGATGGAGAGAATGCCGATCGCCAGCGCCAGCAGGCTCGCCGCCGCCACCCCGCAGACGATGCCGGTGAACCAGTCCGCGCCGAACTGGCCGATGCTGATGCCAGTGACGTAGGCGCCCGCACCGAAGAACGCCGCATGGCCGAACGACAACAGCCCGGTGTAGCCGAACAGCAGATTGTAGCCGACCGCGTAGAGCCCGTAGATCAGCACGTTGACGGCGAGCGCCTTCGACGGCAGCACCCAGGGCAGGATGCACAGCGCGACGATGGTGAGCGGCACGCGCCACTCCGCCAAGCGGCCCGCCAGTGAGTCCGATGCCGCGGTTTCAGCCTCGGCGGACGGCGTCTTCATGGCGAATGTCCTGTGAACGGTCATGATGGCCTCACCCGCCGAGGCCGGGCTTGCCGAGCAGGCCCTGCGGCCGCACCAGCAACACCAGCGCCATGAATGCGAACATGGCGATCGTCGCCATTTCCGGCGCGAACAGCGACGTCATGCTGACGACGATGCCGACCAGAAGACCGGCGATCACCGCGCCGAGCAGCGAGCCCATGCCGCCGATGACGGTGACGACGAACGCTTCCGCCAGCACCAGCGTGCCCATCTCGGGGTTGACGTTGCGCATCGGCGCGGCCAGCACGCCGCCCAGCGCCGCGAGCGCGATGCCGACGCCGAAAATCGCCAGCCACAGTTTCTGGATATCGATGCCGAGCACGCGCATGATCTCCGGATCGCGCGCCCCGGCCCGCACCGTGAGGCCGATCCTGGTCTTTTCCAGCACCAGCCACAGCGCGAGCAGCACCATGGCGACGACGCCGATGACGAACAGCCGATAGACCGGGAAATAGCCGATGCCGATATTGGCGACGCCGCGCAGCGCCGCCGGCGTCGAGAACGAAATGCCGTCGGTGCCGAACAGGATGCGGACGCCTTCGATCAGGATGTAGCCAAGCCCGAAGGTGAGCAGGATCGGGTCGTCGATGGAGCGCCCGTAAAGCGGCCGGATCAGGAAACGCTCCACGCCGAGCCCCATCAGGCCGACAATGAGGGGCGCCAGCAACAGCGCCCACCAGAAGCTGCCGGTAAAGCCCAGCAGGAACACGCCGGCATAAGCGCCGACCATGAAGAAGTTGCCGTGCGCGAAGTTCACGACGCCGAGCATGCCGAAGATGATCGTCAGCCCCAGCGCCAGAATGATCAGGATCGCGCCGAGCGCGATCCCGGAGAACAACTGCATCGCCAGAAGTTCAAACGTCATGAGCTTCCCCGCACGGATAGCCGGTCAGGCTTTGTGGCCCAGTTCCGCGCAGGTGCGCAGCGTCGCGGCGTTGCCCTTCTCGGTCGCCACCACCTTGAAGAGGTCGGAGGCGTTCTTCATCTCCGACTTCTTTCTGGACTCGACCACGAACACGTCCTGCACCGACTGGTGATCGCAGTGACGATACTCCTGCGTCCCCTTGGCCACATCATATTTCAGGTTTTCCAGTGCGGTGACGACTTTGTCGGTGTCGGTGGCCTTCGCCGCCTTCACCGCCATCAAAAGCGAGCGCACCGCGGTATAGCCATACGCGCCATAGTCGGTCGGGATCGCGCCGCCATTGGCACTGCGGAAGGCGTCGTTGAACGCCTTGGCCGACGGCACGCTATCTTCCAGCCCCCAATAATAGTTGGTGCCGCCGATCACGCCCTCGAACAGTTCCGGGCCGCCGGCAACGCGCTGGTTGTGCAGCAGCACCGGCACGACGATGCGTGCCGCATCCTTCATGCCGAAATCGACCGCCTGCTTGATCGAATTGACCTGGTCGCGGCCGAAATTGCAGATACACAGAATGTCCGGCTTCATCGCGCGCAGCCGCGGCATCAGCGTGGAATAGTCGGCGGCGCCGAGCGGATGCAGGATCTCGCCCACCGTCTCCGCGCCGATCGCGGCGCCATGGCGCTTGAAGCCGGTCAGCATCTCGTGGCCGTAAGCGTAGTCCGCACAGAGATAGGCGACCTTAGCGCCCTTCTTGAAGGCATAGTGCGCCACCGCCGCCGTGGTCATGTGCGGGTTCATCGCCTCATGGAAGGTGTAGCGCGAAAAGTCCTTGGCCTCGTTGATGGTGTCGGACTGGCTGATCGAGATGTAGATCACGCCGCGGGCGCGCGTGACCTCGTTGACCGAGAGCTGGATCGCGCTCGACAGCGCGCCGACGATATAGTGCGCCTTGTCCTTCTCGATCAATTCCAGCGAGCGAGTCGCCGCCTCGCCCGGATTGAGCTTGTCGTCGCGCACCAGCAGTTCGGCGAGACGGCCGCCAAGGCCGCCTTCGGCGTTGAACTGCTTGACCGCAAGCTCCGCGCTCTTGACCTGATCGCGCGCTTCCGCCCCATAGGGTCCGGTCAGCGGCACCGGGAAACCGATGCGGATCGTTCCTTCCTGCGCGCGCAGGATCGACGGCATGCCGATGGCGGCCGAGGCCGTCACGGTCGCCATCGCCTTCATCATCGTGCGGCGTGACAGCGTAGTGCGAGACTTCTCAAACGTGTCGCTCATGTTTCCATCCCTCCGTGTTTGTGTCGCAGCAGCTTTCGCGGATCCTGTTTGCATTCACACGACCCCGAGCGCCTGCAAGACGCGCTGAGGGGTCATGGGAATCTGGGTGATCGATTTGCCGAGAATACCGATGGCGTCATTGACGGCATTGAGCACGGCGCCCGAGGCCGCCGAGGTGCCGGCCTCGCCGACGCCCTTGGCGCCGAGCAGCGTATCGAGCGTCGGCGTCTCGACATGCGCGATGATGAAATCGGGCATCTCGCACGACATCGGCACGAGGTAGTCGGCCATCGAGCCGTTCAGAAGCTGGCCGGTGTCGCTATAGATGCATTCCTCGAACAACGCCGCGCCAAGCCCCTGCACCGCGCCGCCGCGCACCTGCTCGTTGACCAGAAGCGGATTGATGATGCGGCCGCAATCCTCCACCACCCAATGCTTGAGAAGCTTGATGAAGCCGGTTTCGACATCGACCTCGACAAGGCTGCCATGAATGCCGTTGGTGAAGGCGAAGGGATAGCCCTTCGGCGCATAGTGTTCGGCCACCGTCAGATTGGCATTGATGCCCGGCGGCAGCGTGTCGGAGCGGAAATAGACCAGCGCTGCGAGATCGGCGAGCGGCATGCGCGCCTCGCGGGTGCACTGCTCGACGATGCGGCCGTTCTCGACGTCGAGTTCGTCCGGCGCGCATTGCAGGATGGCTCCGGCAATCTCCAGCACGTTCTGTTTCAGCTTGCGCGCGCCGCGCAGCGCCGCCTCGCCGCCGATGCCCGCGCCGCGGCTGGCCCAGTTGGCGCCACCATGCGGCGTCGTCTCGGTGTCCCCGGTGAGCACGCGCACCTGCTCGCAATCGACGCCGAACTGATCGGCGACGATCTGCCCGACCATCGCCTCGGTGCCCTGCCCCTGCTCGCAGATGCTGATGGCGCAATGCAGTTCGCCCGACGGCGTGACCTTCAGCACGCAGCCGTCCTGCGCCGAGATATGCGCGCCGCCGACGCCATAGAACGCTGGCGACGGATTGGTGATCTCGACATAGGTGGCAAAGCCGATGCCGCGATAGACGCCGCGTTCCCGCAGCCTCGCCTGCTCCGCGCGCTCGGCCGGATAGTCCATCAGACCGTGCAGCTTGGCGAGACATTCCTCCAGCGACAGCTTCTCGAACTTGAACCCGGTTGCCGTCGTGTGCGGATACATGTCCGCCGTGATGTAGTTGCGGCGACGCAGTTCGAGCGGATCGACGCCGAGCCGGCGCGCCGCAAGT
>JBEBWH010000161.1:0-7222 GCA_040392305.1 Bradyrhizobium sp.
GGCAGCGTTTTCAGCATCGCCTGTCCGCCGCAGGTGCGGATCGCCAGCGTCGCGATCTCGTTGGCGCCCTCCATCGCGGAATACTGCGCGGTATAGGCTCGCAGCACCTGCTCCTTGCTCGGATTGGCGCAGGCCTCGGTGACGGCCTGAAACCAGATCGCCTTGGTCTGCTCCAGCTTGATGTGCATCTGCGCGACGGCAATCTGCTTGGTCGGATACATGCGGCGCTTGACCGGCGGCATGCCCGGCACTTCGCCGCGCAAATATTTCACCGTGAAGTCGTAGGCCGCCTGCGCCAGCCCCATATAGGTCGGCGACAGCGTCAGGAACATATGCGGCCAGCGCGAGGCCGCCTGAAAATAAACGCCGCGCGGCATCAGGGCGGCATCGTCCGGCACGAACACGTCCTTGAAGATCAGCGTGCGCGAGACGGTGCCGCGCATGCCGAGCGGGTCCCAGTCGCCGACCACCGACACGCCGTCCGCCTTGGCGGCGATCGCGAGGTAAAGCGTATTGCGGCGCGACGCCTTCTCGCCTTCGGCCACTTCCGTGCACAGCACGCCGTAATAGTCGGCATGACCGGAGAGCGAGGCGAAGATTTTCTTGCCGTTGACGATCCAGCCGCCCTCGACCGGCCGTGCCTCGGTGCCGAACGCGACGCCGCCAGCGGCCGCTGCGCCGCCTTCCGAGAAGGGTTGCGAATAGATCGCGCCGTCCTCGACGATGCGGCGATAGTGAACGGCGCGGCGGCGCTCGTGCTCGGCGCGCGTCGCCGTGTCCATATCGAGATCGTCGGCGAGCGGCCCCGACCACAGCGTCGAGCACACATGCATGTTCCAGGTCAGCGCCGTCGCGCCGCAATAGCGGCCGATCTCGGCGGCGGCGAGCGCATAGGTTTGATAGCCCGCGCCCAGGCCGCCATGCTGCGTCGGGATCGAAATGCCGAGCAGTCCGGCGCGATGCAGATCGCGATAGTTCTCGACCGGAAAGCGCGCGTCGCGATCGTAGCTGGCGGCGCGGGCGGCGAACACGCTTTCGCCGAGCTGGCGCGCGCGGGTGATGATCTCGCTTTGCGCATCGGTGAGGCGAAAAGCCTTGGGATCGAAAATCGGGGTGTCGAGCGCTGGCGAGGGGGCGTTCATGAGGCGGGCCTTCCGAATGAGCAGCCGGAGAGAAAGTCGTCCAGTGCGGCGTTGAAAGCGTCGGGACGCTCGAGGTTGGCGAGGTGGCCGACGCCCGCGAGTTCGACATAGCGCGCGTTCGGAATATAGGTCGCCGTCTTCGCCATCATGGGCGCAGGCGCGTTGTTGTCCTTCGAGCCCGAGAGAACCAGCGTCGGCACGTCGATCTTGGGGAGCCGGGCGCGCTGATCGAAGCCCATCAGCGCGCGCACGGTGGCGCGATAGGTCGCCTCCGGCACCGCCGCCATGCACGAGCGCGCGATTTCGACGCCATGCGAATCGGGGTCGTCGCCGATCAGTTCGCCCACGATCGAGCTGGCGAGATCGGAGATGGTGGCGCCGCGGTCGAGCGGGCCGAGCCGGGCGTCGATGAACGCCTTCTGCCAGTCGCCGTCGGGCTTGCCGAAGGCCGGGCTGGTCTGCGCCAGCACCACGCCGCCGGCGATATCGGGGCTGTTCGCAAGCAACTGCTGGACGATCATGCCGCCGATGGAATGGCCGACCAGCACCGGTTTCGGCGCGTTCACCGCGGCGATGAAGTCTTTCAGCGCGTCGGCGAGCGCGGCGATGCTGGTCGCGGCGAGCGCGCGCGAGCTGCCATAGCCGGGCATGTCCCAGGCGATGGCGTGATAGCGGTCGCCGAAGAACGCGAGCTGGTTGCGCCAGGCGCGGGCCGCGCCGCCGATGCCGTGAAGAAAGATCAGCGGCGTGTGATGGGGCCGGCCCGCGGCTTCATAGGCAAAGCGGCCGTCCGGCGTGGTGAGGCGTGCGCAGGCAGGCGGGTCTTCTCGCATGTTGAAGCATCCATCGACGGTGCGGCCGATCCTAGCGGCAGCCTCGATATATGAAAAGAAATAATTTGAGAATTAAAGCAGTTTCATCGGGCTGCACGGGTCGCGCTTCGGATTCGCGCTTGCGCGGATTTGTTTTAGGTTTAAAATGTCTGCCCATGCAGCCTTTGCGCAGGGAGCGCAGCATGGCCTCATTCGCGACCGCTTCGCCAGGCCGTTACACGGCCCACAAGGATACGTTTGCGCGCGACAATCTGCCTCCGCGCGAACTTTGGCCGCAATTGATCTTCACCCGGCCCGAACTGCAATATCCCGAGCGCATCAATTGCGTGTCCCGCTTTCTCGATCACTGGATCGCGGAGGGTCATGGCGACGCGCCCTGCATGATTGGTCCCACGCGCAGTTACAGCTATCGCGATCTGCAGCAGGACGTGAACCGCATCGCCAATGTGCTGGTTAACGAGCTTGGTCTTGTTACCGGCGGGCGCGTGCTGCTGCGCTCGGCGAACAATCCGATGATGGTCGCGACCTATCTTGCGGTGCTCAAGGCCGGCGGCATCGTGGTGGCGACCATGCCGTTGCTGCGCGCCGGGGAGATCGCCTATCCGATCCATAAAACGCGCATTACGCTGGCGCTTTGCGATCACAAGCTCGCCGACGAGATGGAGAAGGCGCGGGCGTTGGCGCCGGAGTTGCAGCGGGTGGTCTATTGGGGCTCGGGCAGGCCGGACTCGTTGGAAGCGCTGATGGCGCAGGCGAGCGCCGAATTCGAAGCGGTGGAAACGGCGTCGGACGATGTCTGCCTGATCGCGTTCACCTCCGGCACCACAGGCGAACCCAAAGGCACTATGCACTTCCATCGCGACATGCTGGCGGTGTGCGACGGCTATGCGCGGAACGTGCTTCGCGCGCAGCAAGGCGATCGTTTCATCGGCTCTGCGCCGCTGGCGTTCACCTTCGGCTTCGGCGGCGTGCTGTTTCCGCTCCATGTCGGTGCGTCTTTCGTGGTGTTGGAAAAGCTCGGCCCCGACGAGATGCCCGCAGCCATCGCACGTCATCGAGTGACGGTGTGCTTCACCGCGCCGACAGCCTATCGCGCCATGATTCCGAAATTGAAGGACCACGATATCTCGTCGTTGCGCAAATGCGTTTCGGCCGGCGAGACGCTGCCGAAGGCGACCTTTGACGCATGGCTCGCTGCGACCGGGATCAGGCTGATGGACGGCATCGGTTCGACCGAACTGCTGCATATTTTCATCAGCGCGACTGAGGAGGACATCCGGCCCGGCGCGACCGGAAAGCCGGTGCCGGGCTATGAGGCGAAGATCGTCGATGACGAGGGGCGCGAATGCGCGCCCGGCCAGATCGGCCGCCTCGCCGTGCGCGGGCCAACGGGCTGTCGCTATTTTGCGGACGAGCGTCAGCGCAAATACATCCTCGACGGCTGGAATCTGACTGGCGATACGTTTCTCAAGGATAACGACGGCTATTTCTGGTATCAGTCGCGCTCCGACGACATGATCGTTTCCGCCGGTTACAACATCGCCGGTCCTGAAGTCGAAGCCGCGCTTTTGACCCACGCGGCGGTGGCCGAATGCGGCGTCGTGGGCGCGCCGGACGCGGCGCGCGGAACCATCGTCAAGGCTTATGTCGTGCTGCGGCCCGGCGTCACCGGCGATGCGGCGCTGGTGAGCGCCTTGCAGGATCACGTCAAGCGCGAGATCGCGCCCTACAAGTATCCGCGCGCCATCGCATTCATGTCCGAGTTGCCAAAGACGCAGACGGGCAAGCTGCAACGCTTCGCGCTGCGCCAGCTAGCCCAATCCGAAGCGCGGCCGGTTTCCGCCGGCCACGCCGCCGAATGATCTGCACGTCGCATCAGGGAGTGTCCGGTTGAACGAAATTATCACCAGCCCCGCTATTCCATCGGCCGTAAACGATGGCGTCGAACAGCGCCGGCGCGTGCTGCAGCCTCCGGGCTGGCCGGCGCCCAAAGGCTATGCCAACGGCATGGCGGCGGAGGGGCGCTATGTCGTGACCGGCGGGGTCGTGGGCTGGGATGCGCAGGAGCGTTTTCCGCAAGGCTTCGCGGCGCAGGTGGCGCAGACCTTGCGCAACATCAGGGCGATTTTGGCCGAGGGCGGCGCGGGCCCGGAGCATCTCGTGCGGCTGACATGGTACGTCGTCGACATGGAGGAATATCTGGCCAACCTCAAGGAGGTCGGCCGCGCCTATCGCGAGGTGCTCGGCCCCAATTATCCCGCGATGGCGCTGGTGCAGGTGGTGCGTCTCGTCGAACGCGAGGCGCGGGTCGAGATCGAGGCGACGGCCGTGGTGTCGCAATAGGGAGCGCGCTACTGCGCGGGTCGCTCTATTCCGCTGCAATCTCCAGCGGCGCCATCCGTGGCAGGATGATTTGAATCTGGGTGCCCTTTCCCGGCGCGGTTTCGAGATTGATGCGGCCGCCCAGACGGTTGGTGACCAGCGAATAGACGATATGAAGGCCGAGCCCGGTGCCGCCCTGGTCGCGTCGGGTGGTGAAAAACGGATCGAATGCGCGCCGGCGCACCTCGGCGTTCATGCCGCAGCCGTCGTCGGAAAACAGCAGTTCGATTTCGTTGTCGCGATAGGGCGTGATGCGAATCTGGATGCTGCCCGGCGCGCCGTCGGGAAACGCATGGGCGACACTGTTCAGGAACAGATTAGTGAGCACCTGGCCATAGGCGCCGGGATAGCTGTTCATCACCAGGCCGGGCTCGCAATCCACCGTCAGCGTGAGGTTCTGCTTGCGCGAGCCGGGGCGCAGGCTCGTCACCAGTTGCTCGGTGAGGTCGCTGATATCGAAGCTGCGCCGGTGCGAAAAATTCCGGTCGACCGCGACCTGCTTGAACGACTGGATCAGTTCGGCGGCGCGGTTGAGATTGGCGACGAGCTGGGTCGCCGCATCGCGATTAGCCGAGATGAACTCGTTGAGCGTCGAACGGCGCAGACTGCCCTTCGCCATTTCGTCCGCGATCAGTGCGCAGCGGCGCTCGAGCGATGAGGCGACCGTCAGGCTGATGCCGACCGGATTGTTGACCTCGTGCGCGACGCCGGCCACGAGGCGGCCGAGCGCGGCGAGTTTTTCCGTCTCGATCAGCGATTCCTGGGTTTCGCGCAGATTTTTCAGCGCGGCTTCGGCGGCGTCGCGCGCCTTGCGCATTTCCTGTTCCGTGCGCTTGCGTTCGCCGATATCGAGGGCGACGGTGACGATCGATTCGATATTGCCGTCGACGCCGAGCAACGGCACCTTGTTGACCATCCACTGCCGCATGGCACCGGAGGCGTCGAGATATTCCTCCTCGTAGAAGCCGAGCCCCTTGCCGGTCGCGAGCACCTCCTTGTCGTGCGAATTGCTTTTGGAGGCGCCGTAGCGCGACATCAGCTCGGATGTGGTTTGGCCGATGGCGCTTTCCGGCTCGATGCCGAAGATGCCCGCCATGTAGCGGTTCATCAGGATGTAGCGAAGGTTGGTGTCCTTGACGTTGATGACGGCAGGCACTGTGTCGATCACCTGCTGCAGGTGACGCCGGGTTTCGTCGAGCGCGGCTTCGGTGCGGATTTGATTGGTGATGTCGCGCACCGAGCCTTCGAACTGCACCGCGCCGCTGCGGTCGTCGCGCGTAACGGTCGCGCTGTCGGAAAGCCAGAGGATCGAGCCGTCGCGGGTCCTTACCCGATACTCGAATTCGCGCACCATGCCGTCCTGCTCCATGTGGCGCAGATATTCGTTGCGCGCGGATGGATCGACATAGATGTCGGAGGCGATGTCCTTGACGGCGGCGATGAGTTGCTGCGGGGTGTCGTAGCCCATCATTTGCGCGAGCGCGCGGTTGGCGTTGATCAACTCGCCGGCCGGGGTCGAGACATAGATGCCGTCGATCGAGCCTTCGAACAGTTTCTGGTAGTCCTGCTGCGCTGCCGCGTGTCGTTCCTCCGCGAGCAGCCGCAGCGCGGCCTCGCGGGTTGCGTCTGCGGCCAGCGGTTGCACCTTGCGCCGCATCAGCAGGGTCGCGACCGCAAATCCCGCCGCCGCGCCGCTCACTGCCGCGAGCGCCGCCAGCACGATGGCGACCGGTTCGATGCCGGAAAGAAAGAGATCGGCGCTGGCCGCGCAGGCCGGCGAGATGCCCGCGACCGTTGCGGCGGCGCTGCCGCCGACGGCGCGCCAGCCGTTCGTCAAGGCGCCGACCGTCCGGAGCGGCTTCGCCGACGACTGACGCAACGGGGCGCGAGGTGAACGCATGGAGCTCCTGACCAGCGTGAACCGGCTATCTACCATGCCGGAAAAACCTTACCAAGTTCCGCGCCGCGGTGCGGTTCGCGCGACCCGTGGTACTACGACAGGCTCCGGGGAAGTGTTTCGACTCATTCCGCTTGGCCCCGCGGGGCCATTGGCCCAAAGCCGATACTTTCCCGCCTCAGGCTCTAGCCAGAACCGGCCGGCTCATTGTATGTGAAGGCTGCGCGGGCGTAGTTCAGTGGTAGAACGACAGCTTCCCAAGCTGTATGTCGTGGGTTCGATTCCCATCGCCCGCTCCATGCCGAGTTCACAGGCCATCATCGGTCAAGGCATGGCCGGATTTGCGCCGGCAGTTCGCGCGAGCGGCATCGGCGCCGATATTGCCGGCAGCGGCTGGCGATCCCGGGAAGACTCGAACTTCCGACCTACGGTTTAGGAAACCGCCGCTCTATCCGGCTGAGCTACGGGACCGTTGTGCCAGTGCCATTGTTCGCCTTTGCGGCGTGCGGGGCGCAGAGACCCCGGCCTGCCGAGGCCGGCAATAGTAGGCCGGCCCGCGGGCAGACGCCCCGTTTACCAGAGCGGGGCCGGCGAAGCCAGATGCTTGGCGCCGTCAAGGGCATATCTTCCAGTCCGCCGGGTACGGGCCGGTCGTCAGCCGATCATATCGGCGATGGCCTTGCCGCAGGTCGTGGTGTCGGCATTGCCGCCGAGGTCGCGGGTACGCAGCGTGCGCTCCGCCAGCGTGCGCTCGATGGCGGCGACGATCGCGCGGCCGGCCTGCGGCTCGCCGAGATGGTCGAGCATCATCGCCGCCGACCAGATCTGCCCGATCGGGTTGGCGATGCCTTGCCCGGCGATGTCGGGCGCCGAGCCGTGCACCGGCTCGAACAGCGAGGGGAAGGCGTTGTCCGGATTGATGTTGCCGGAGGGCGCGATGCCGATCGTGCCGGTGCAGGCCGGGCCGA
>JBEBWH010000162.1:0-7210 GCA_040392305.1 Bradyrhizobium sp.
ACGGTGCTGGTGGCGATCCGCGAGAACGAGCAGCGCGCGCGCTTCCTCGGCTATCCGGTCAACAACTACAAGCTCGCCGCCTTCGTGCTGTCGGCGGCGATTACTGCGCTGGCCGGCGTGCTGCTGCTCTACAAGAACCGCATGACGTCGGCGGATCCGATCAGCGTCACCTTCTCCGGCGAACTCCTGGCGATGGTCATCATCGGCGGCATGCGCAGCTTCATCGGGCCGGCGATCGGCGCGCTGTTCTACGTGCTGTTCCGCGAATTCCTTTCGATCTACACCGAGAACTGGCTGTTCTGGCTCGGGCTGATCTTCGTCGCCTTCGTGGTGTTCTCGCCGACCGGGCTCGTCGGCGTGTGGGAACGGCTGACCGCGCCGTTCCGCAAGAGGGTCGTCGAGGACGCCGCGATGGCGGCGCGCAAGATCGAGGCGCTGCCGCTGCCGGATTTCCTGCGGCCCGCGGCGCATGTCGACGGCGCGGTGCTCGCGGCCGACAACATCGCCAAGAGCTTTGGCGGCATCAGGGCGGTGCAGGGCGTCGATATCGCGGTGGCCGACCGCACGCTGCACGCGCTGATCGGCCCGAACGGAGCCGGCAAGACGACGGCCTTCAATCTGTTGTCCGGCATGTTCGCGCCTGACGCCGGCAAGGTCGAACTGCTCGGCCAGCCCATCGCCGGGCGCACGCCGGAAGCGATCGCGCGCGCCGGCATCGGCCGCTCGTTCCAGATCACCAACCTGTTTCCGACGCTGAGCGTGGGCGAGAACATCCGCCTCGCGGTGCAGGGCCGCCATCCGCGCCGTTTCGATCCATGGACCGACGCGCTCTCCATCGCCGACATCAATCGCGAGACCGATGCCGTCATCCGCTATCTCGGCCTCGCCGGTATCGAGCGTGCCGAAGCGGGCGCGCTGTCCTATGGCGGGCAGCGGCTCCTCGACATGGGCGTGGCGCTCGCCACCGCGCCGCGCGTGCTGCTGCTCGACGAACCGCTCGCTGGCTTGGCCGCCGCCGAGCGCGAGCGCATCGGCGCGATCATCAAGCGCATCTCGTCCGATCTGCCGGTGCTGCTGGTGGAGCACGATATCGACCGCGTATTTCAGCTCGCCGACCGCGTCACGGTGATGAATGACGGTCTGGTGCTGCTCGACGGTTCGGTGGAGGATGCGCGGCGCAGCGCCAAGGTGCAGGAGGTCTATATCGGCTCCGGCGCGGCGGCGGGCGCGGCGCGGCCGCGCGAGGCGGCGGCGACCGCCGAGCCGCTGCTCGAGGTCGCGGGCGTCGATACCTTCTATGGCAAGAGCCACATCCTCAACGATGTCAGCTTCACTCTGCACAACAACGAGATTATCGCGCTGCTTGGCCGCAACGGCGCAGGCAAATCGACGCTGCTCAAGACGCTGATCGGCATCGCGCCGCCGGCCAACGGGTCGATCAAGCTCGCCGGCCACGAACTGGCCGGGCGTCCGTCAGCGGAGTGCGCGCGGCTCGGCATCGGCTACGTGCCGCAGGGGCGCGGCCTGTTCGCCGGCATGAGCGTCGAGCAGAATCTCGAACTCGGCGGCCTCAAGCGCCAGACCGGCCATGGCGTGCACTGGACGCGTGAGCGCATCTACGAATATTTCCCGCGCATCCGCGAGCGGCTGGACAGCCCGGCCGACTATCTCTCGGGCGGCGAGCAGCAGATGGTGGCGGTGGCGCGCGCGCTTTCCGGCGACGTGCGGGTGCTGCTGCTCGACGAGCCGTTCGAGGGGCTCGCGCCCGCCGTGGTCGAGCAGTTGTTCGAGACTTTCGACCGGTTGCGCAGGGAAGTGGCGATCATTATCGTCGATCATAATCTCGATCTCGCGCTGGCCTTGTCGGACACGACCGTTGCGCTGGATCGCGGACAGGTGATTCATCAGGGGCCGTCGCGTGCGCTACGCGACGATCTCGATCTGCGCCGCAAGGTGCTGTGGCTGTAGTGTGGATATAAGAATCATGCCGGACCAAAGAAGCGTCGCCATCGTTGGAGCGGGTTTGATCGGCTGCGCGTGGGCGACCATCTTCGCGCGCGGCGGATGGCAGGTGCGCCTGACCGATCCGCATCCGCCGACGCTGGACGCAGCGCCCGCGCGGATCAGGGAGGAGCTGGCGGCGCTCGCCCGGCACGGTCTGGCCGACGACATCGATGCTGCTGCGGCGCGCGTGAGCGTTGCCAAGGATGTCGCGGACGCCGTGTGCGGCGTCGCCTTCGTGCAGGAGAACGGCCCGGAAAAGGTCGAGGACAAGCGCACGATCTTTGCCGAGTTGGATCGCCTTGCGCCGCCGGACGCCATTTTGGCCTCGTCCACTTCCGCCATTGTCGCCTCGCGCTTCACCGAGGATTTGCCCGGCCGCGCGCGCTGCCTCGTCGGTCATCCGGTCAATCCGCCGCATCTGGTGCCCCTGGTCGAACTGTGCGGCGCGCCGTGGACCGCGCCGGAGACCATCGCGCGGGCGCGCGACATCTATCGCGGCATCGGTCAGGTGCCGGTGACGATCAATCGCGAGATCAACGGCTTCGTGCTCAACCGCCTGCAGGGCGCGCTGCTGGCGGAAGCGTTCCGGCTGGTCGGCGAGGGCTATGTGTCGGCCGAAGACCTCGACCACACCGTCAAGGACGGCCTCGGCCTGCGCTGGTCGTTTCTCGGGCCGCTGGAGACCATCGAGCTCAATGCGCCCGGCGGCATCGCCGACTACTGCGCGCGCTATACCGGTTTCTACAAGGAGCTGGCGGCGACGGCGGCGGGGCCGGATGTCTATCAGCCGCCGAATGCCGACCGCGTCATCGCCGCCTGGCCGCATGAGGCAAAGCCCGAGCGCCTCGGCGCGCGTACGCAGTGGCGCAACGAGCGGCTCGCCGCGCTGGCCGCGCATAAACGCGGACAGACGCAGGGCGAGGCCTGAGCCGGATCGTTTCAGTTCAGATCTTTAAGTGAAGGAAGCAGACAGTCATGAGTCGTAAAGTCATCATCACCTGTGCGGTGACCGGCGCGATCCACACGCCGTCGATGTCGAAGGCGCTGCCGGTGACGCCCGAGGAAATCGCCGACGCCGCCATCGGCGCGGCCGAGGCCGGCGCGGCCATCGTGCATCTGCACGCGCGCAATCCGCAGACCGGCCAGCCCGACCAGTCGCCGGAGGCGTTCGCCCCGTTCCTGAAGGTGATCAAGCAGCGTTCCGATTGCGTCATCAACCTCACGACCGGCGGCTCGCCGACGATGACGGTCGATGAGCGCGTCCGCCCAGCGGCGGTCTATAAGCCGGAAGTCGCCTCCCTCAATATGGGCTCGATGAATTTCGGCCTGTTCGGCATGCTCGGCCGCTTCAAGGACTTCAAG
The DNA here is from genome assembly GCA_040392305.1 of Bradyrhizobium sp. Classification (GTDB taxonomy): domain Bacteria; phylum Pseudomonadota; class Alphaproteobacteria; order Rhizobiales; family Xanthobacteraceae; genus PRO6. Next base: position 3,367 of record JBEBWH010000162.1, read on the forward strand.
CACGAATGGGAGCGCAAGCATCTCGAAAACAAGGACATCGTGTTCCGCAACACGTTTCAGGATATCGAATTCGTGCTGCGCACACTGTCGGAGTCCGGCACGCGCTTCGAGTTTGAATGCTACGACACCGCGCATCTGCACAACCTGAACTATTTTCTGCAGCAGGGCCTGGTGAAGCCGCCGCTGTTCGTGCAGACGGTGTTCGGCCTGCAGGGCGGCATCGGCGCGCATCCCGACGAGGTGCTGCACATGAAGCGCACCGCCGACCGGCTGTTCGGCGATCAGTATCGCTGGTCGGTGCTGGGCGCCGGGCGCAACCAGTTGCCGATCGCGGCGATGGCGGCGGCGATGGGCGGCAATGTCCGCGTCGGCCTTGAGGACTCGCTGTGGGGTGGGCCGGGCCGGCTTGCGGAATCCAACGCCGAGCAGGTTCGCGCCGTGCGCAAGATCATCGAGGGGTTGGGGCTGGAAGTGGCAACGCCCGACGAGGCGCGCGAAATCCTTCACCTCAAGGGCGGCGATACGCTGCAGGTCTGACGGGTTCGGCAAGGCCCCGGCGAGGCAGCGGTCGCCCGCGGCCTCAACCGATTGTGAAGGGCGAAAAATCCCGCTAGAGCAAAGTGCGCCATGGTTCTCGGCTAAAGAACCATGGATGAAGAGGTGAGCGAACGCCGGTTGCTTCCGCGCGGCTCACGAGGGGAACGCTTCGGATGGTCGGGCTCGTCCGCATCGCACTCAGCCGGCCGTATACGTTTGTCGTGCTTGCGCTGCTGCTCCTGATCACGGGGCCGCTCGCGGCGTTCCGCACGCCGACCGATATCTTTCCCGAAATCCGCATTCCGGTCATCGGCGTGGTGTGGCGCTACACCGGCCTGCCAGCCGACAAGATGGCCGGCCGCATCACCACCCAGTTCCAGCGCGCCCTGACCACGACGGTCAACGACATCGAGCATATCGTCGCCAATTCCTATGCCGGCGTGTCGATCACGAAAATCTTCTTCCAGCCGAATGTCGATATCCGCACCGCCAATGCGCAGGTCACGGCGATCGCGCAGACCATGCTCAGCCAGCTCCCGCCAGGAGCGACGCCGCCGCTGATCCTCAATTACAGCGCCTCGACGGTGCCGATCCTGCAACTGGCGCTGTCGGGCGAGGGGCTGACCGAACAGAACCTCGCCGATCTCGGCATCAACCAGTTGCGCACGCCGCTGGTCACGGTGCCGGGCGCCGCGATCCCTTATCCCTATGGCGGCAAGCAACGGCAGATCCAGATCGATATCGATCCCGCGGCCTTGCAGGCGCGCGGTCTGTCGGCGCAAGACGTTGCCACCGCGCTCGCCGCGCAGAACCTAATCACCCCGGTCGGCACGCAAAAGATCGGCAAGTTCGAATACACCATCAACCTCAACAACTCGCCCGACCGCATCGAGGGCTTAAGCGACCTGCCGATCAAGACCGTCAACGGCGCGATGGTCTATATCCGCGACGTCGCCTCGGTGCGCGACGGCAATCCGCCGCAGACCAATATCGTGCATGTCGACGGCAACCGCTCGGTGCTGATGATGGTGCTCAAGGCCGGCGCGGTCTCCACGCTCGACATCATCTCCGGCGTCAAGCGCAAGGTGGAGGAGGTCCGCGCCTCGCTGCCGGAAACGCTGAAGATCGCCTTTGTCGGCGACCAGTCGTCCTTCGTGCGTGCCGCCATCACCGGCGTCGCGGTCGAGGGCGCGATCGCCGCGGTGCTGACCAGCCTGATGATTTTGCTGTTTCTCGGAAGCTGGCGCTCGACGGTCATTATCGCGGTCTCGATCCCGCTGTCGGTGCTGGGCTCCATCGTCATGCTGTGGCTGATCGGCGAGACGCTCAACATCATGACGCTGGGCGGGCTGGCGCTCGCCGTCGGCATCCTCGTCGACGACGCCACCGTCACCATCGAAAACATCAACTGGCATCTGGAGCAGGGCAAGGATGTCGAGCCCGCGATCATGGACGGTGCGCGGCAGATCGTGACGCCGGCCTTTGTTTCGATGCTGTGCATCTGCATCGTGTTCGTGCCGATGTTCTTCCTCGAGGGCGTCGCGCGCTTTCTGTTCGTGCCGATGGCCGAAGCGGTGATGTTCGCCATGATCTGGTCGTTCATCCTGTCGCGCACGCTGGTGCCGACCATGGCAAAGTATCTTTTACAGCGGCATGACGTCCATGGCGGCGCGGTGCGCTCGCGCAATCCGCTGGTCGCGTTTCAGCGCGCGTTCGAGGCCGGGTTTGAACGCGTGCGCGCCGGCTATCACGACACGCTAGGGCTGGCGTTGCGCCATCGCGGCGCGTTCGTCGTCGGCTTTATCATTCTGGTCGGCGGCTCCTTCCTGCTGACGCCGTATCTCGGCCGCAACTTCTTTCCCTCGGTCGATACCGGGCAGATCCTGATGCATGTGCGCACGCAGGTCGGCACCCGCGTCGAGGAAACCGCGAACCAGTTCGCGGCGATCCAGGCGGCGATCCGCACCATCATCCCGCCCGATCAGATCGATACCATGACCGACAATATCGGCATGCCGATCTCAGGCATCAACATGACCTACAACAACACCGGCGTGATCGGCTCGCAGGACGGCGATATCCAGATCAAGCTCAAGGGCCGCCATCCGCCGACCGACGAGGTGGTGCGCGAATTGCGCGAGAAGCTGCCGCAACGGTTTCCGGGCGTCGCCTTCGCGTTCCTGCCCGCCGATATCGTCAGCCAGATCCTCAATTTCGGCGCGCCCGCGCCGATCGATCTGCAGGTGCGCGGAGCCAATCTGGACGCGAATTTCGCTCATGCGAACGAACTTCTGCGCCGCATCCGCAAGATCCCCGGCGTCGCCGATGCGCGCATCCAGCAGTCCGACAAGAGCCCCGGCTTCGATGTCGAGGTCGATCGCACCCGCGCGAAGTATGTCGGGCTGACCGAGCGCGACGTCACCAACAGCATGGTGGTGAATCTGGCCGGCTCCTCGCAGGTCGCGCCGACCTTCTGGCTTCACCCGGAAACCGGCGTGTCCTATTCCGTGGTGATGCAGACGCCGCAATACAAGCTCGACACGCTGGCGAGCCTGCAGGCATTGCCGATCACCGGCGCCGCGAGCGAGAGCCTGCCGATCCTCGGCGGCCTCGCCAGCATCACGCGCACCAGCGGCAATGCCGTGGTGTCGCAATACAACATCGAGCCGATGGTGCAGATCTTCGCCACGCCGCAGGGCCGCGACCTTGGGGCGGTCGCGACCGGCATCCGCCAGGTACTGGCGGAGACGGCCAAGGACGTGCCGAAAGGCTCGACCGTGGTGCTGCTCGGGCAGGTCGAAACGATGGACAGCGCCTTCGCCGGGCTGCTGTTCGGGCTGATCGGGGCCATCGTGCTGGTCTATCTGTTGATCGTCGTCAACTTCCAGTCATGGTCCGATCCCTTCGTCATCATCACCGCGCTGCCGGCGGCGCTGGCCGGGATCGTGTGGATGCTGTTCGCGACCGAGACGACGCTGTCGGTCCCGGCGCTCACGGGCGCTATCATGTGCATGGGCGTGGCCACCGCCAACAGCGTGCTGGTCATCGCCTTCGCGCGCGAGCGTTATGACGCGACCGGCGATCCGGCGGCGGCGGCACTGGAGGCCGGGTTCGTGCGCTTTCGCCCGGTGCTGATGACGGCGCTGGCGATGATCATCGGCATGGCCCCGATGGCGCTCGGGCTCGGCGAAGGTGGCGAGCAGAATGCGCCGCTCGGCCGCGCCGTCGTCGGTGGGCTGATTTTTGCGACCGTCGCCACCTTGATGTTCGTGCCCGTTGTGTTCAGCATGGTGCACAAGCCCAAGCC
>JBEBWH010000163.1:0-7191 GCA_040392305.1 Bradyrhizobium sp.
GCTGGTTGCGCGCCACCTCGACTTCCAGCCGCGACGACAGCGCGTTGACGACGGAGACGCCGACGCCGTGCAGGCCGCCCGAGGTCTCATAGACCTTGGAGTCGAACTTGCCGCCGGCGTGCAGCGTGCACATGATGACTTCGAGCGCCGATTTGTTCGGCGTTTTCGGATGCGGATCGACCGGGATGCCGCGGCCGTTGTCGCTGACGGTCAGGAAGCCGTCGGCGGAAAGCTCCACGCTGATGAACGTCGCATGTCCCGCCAGCGCCTCGTCCATCGAGTTGTCGATCACCTCGGCGAACAGGTGATGCAGCGCCTTCTCGTCGGTGCCGCCGATATACATGCCGGGCCGTCGGCGGACCGGTTCCAGGCCTTCGAGCACCTCGATATCGCTGGCGGTGTAGCTGTCGCTGCTGCCGGCCGGGCGCGCGGGCGCGCGGGGGGCAGCGGCGGGAGCCTTGGCGGCGGTGCCGAACAGATCGTCGGCCGAGGATTGTTTAGCGTTATTTTTCAGCGGTTTGGTCATAAATTTTGATGTCACATATGCGCAGGCGTCGGCGCGAATCATTGCATCGACTATGCCACGGCCGCACGGCGGGAAGCGAAGCCGATGTCGGGCGCGTCAGGCCTTGCGATGGCGGAGCACGATGACGGCGAATAGCGATACGGCCGCGATCACGACGAGCGAGCTTGCAACCGGCAGCACGATCACGCCGGGGCCGCCGATCAGGATTGAGGCGATGCCCAAAGGAAACAGGATTGCGCCGATAATGTGAAGCCGCCTGCCGGCGGAGCCAGCAGGCCGGTGGCGGCGGCGGCGATCACCCGGTAGGATAGCCCGAACATGTCTATCGGCACGCCGCCGTCAGTCGCGACGGGCGCGCGGGAACCAGCAGAAAGTCCTGCCGGATGCAGGCGGGACGCCCCGTTCAGGCCCCCTCGGATATTTTCAGCGCATCAAACGGAGCGACATGGAAGACTGGATGATGAAGGTGGTCGACCTGGTCCGCGACCACCAGGGCTGGGCGGCGCCGATCGTCTTCGTGCTGGCGTTCGGAGAGTCGCTCGCGTTCCTGTCGCTGTTCATCCCGGCCTGGGGGGCGCTGGTCGCCATCGGCGCGATGGTCGGCATGTCGGAGATATCGTTCTGGCCGGTGTGGCTCGCCGGCGCATTGGGAGCGGCGCTCGGCGACTGGCTGTCCTACTGGCTCGGCTTCACCTTCAAGGACCGCATCGCGCATCTGTGGCCGCTGTCGCGCTATCCGGAAATGCTGCCGCGCGCCGAAGCCTTCGTGCGCAAGTGGGGCGTGCCCGGCATTTTCATCGGACGCTTCTCGGGGCCGCTGCGCGCCTCGGTGCCTCTGGTCGCGGGCATTTTCGAGATGCCGTACCTGCAATTCCAGCTCGCGAATTTCTCTTCGGCGCTGGTGTGGTCGGCGGTGCTGCTGCTGTTCGGCGACGGGCTGTCGAAGGTCGGCGTCTGGCTGTGGGGACTGGTCTGATCGGCGTTGGCCTCGCGGCTTTGTGACTTGCGGCCGTCGGGAGCGGCTGTGCTTGAATGAGAAACTCATTCTCACCCGCAGGATGGACCTCATGACTGTCACCCGACGACACGCTCTGGCCGGTGCCGCCGCACTGACGGCTGCGCCGTTCGTGACGCCTGTGTTCGCCCGATCCGCCGCCGCCTCCGCGCCCGCCGTCCGGCAGGCGCCGGGGTTCTATCGCTACAAGGTCGGCGACGCCGTCGTGACCGTGATCTCCGATGGCGCCAACACCTTCCCGCTGCCGGAGCGCTTCGTGCTCAATGTCGGCAAGGAGGAGGTCGGCAAGGCGCTGGAGCGCGTGTTCCGTCCGGCCGACAAGATGACGATCTCGTTCGGCCCGCTGGTGGTGCAGACCGGCGGCAGGCTCGTCGTGATCGACACCGGCAACGGGCAGGCGGCCCATGCCAGCAGCAAGGGCGCGGTCGGCCAGTTTGCCGCCAATTTCGCCGCCGCCGGGTTCGACCCGAAGGCCGTCGACACGGTGGTGATCTCGCACTTCCACGGCGACCACATCAACGGGCTTGTCGCCGCCGACGGTGCGGCGACGTTCCCCAATGCCGAAGTGATGGTGCCGGAGCGGGAGTGGGCGTTCTTCATGGACGACGGCCAGATGAGCCGGGCGTCGGGCGAGCGCATGCAGGGTGTGTTCAGGAATGCGCGCCGCGTGTTCGACGCGCTCAAGCGCAAGGTCACGCCCTACGCCTGGGACAAGGAGGTCGCGTCGGGCCTGCTCGCCAAAGGCACGCCGGGCCATACGCCCGGTCATACCTCGTTCGTGTTGTCGTCGGGCAGCGACAAGGTGTTCGTGCAATCCGACGTCACCAACGATCCCGACCTGTTCGCGCGCAATCCCGGCTGGCACCTGATGTTCGATCAGGACCCGGCGATGGCGGAAGCGACCCGGCGCAAGGTCTACGACATGCTGGTGGCCGACCGCTTCAAGGTGCAGGGCTTCCATTATCCGTTCCCCGGCGTCGGCCATGTCGAGAAGGACGGCAATGGCTACCGGGTGGTGCCCGCGCCGTGGAGCCCGGTCATCTGATCGTCGCAAAGCCGCATGGCACAAGGCGTTGCTTGACCGTCTCCGCCGGCGGGACTATATGCCCGGACCATGATCGACAGCACGACCCCGGTTCGCCTTCTTCGCCGTCGCCGCGCCTGCGCGGCACGGGCGATGGATCGTGTGTGATCGTCTCCCATGCCGCCGGCCACGGTCCGCGGCGTGCTTTCCTTTCCAGCAGCGGATCTGGTGTCGGCGGCTCCCGCAAACGGCGGGCGAAGCGTGATGGCTGACGCGTCGTCTGCTCCCACCACCTGAAAGAACCAGCACCATGGCGACCAGAAAGAAGATCGGCATCTTGGGGGCGTCCGGCTACACCGGAGCGGAACTGGTGCGGCTACTGCTGCGGCATCCGCGTGTCGAACTCGCGGTGCTGACGGCGGATCGTCGCGCCGGGCAGAGCATGGGCGACGTGTTTCCGCAGTTTACGCCTTACGATCTGCCGCGCCTTGTCGCCATCGACACGATCGACTGGGCCAGCGCCGGGCTCGATCTGGTGTTCTGCGCGCTGCCGCATGCGACGACGCAGACCGTGCTGAAGGATTTGCTGGCGAAAGCCCCCGACACCAGGGTGGTGGATTTGTCGGCGGATTTCCGGCTGACCGATCCGGCCGCCTACGCCAAGTGGTACGGGCACGAGCACCACGCGCTCGAACTCCAGCAAGAGGCGGTCTACGGCCTCGTCGAGGTCTACCGGCGCAAGATCAAGACGGCGCGGCTGATCGCCAATCCCGGCTGCTACACGACCTGCGCGCAGCTTCCGCTGCTGCCGCTCATCAAGGCCAAGGCGATCGAGACCGAGGGCATCGTGGTGGACGCCAAGTCCGGCGTCACCGGCGCGGGCCGCTCGCCGAAGGAGGAGATGCTGTTTTGCGAAGTGTCGGACGGCTTCCACGCTTACGGCGTCGGCGGGCATCGGCACATGGCCGAACTCGATCAGGAGTTCTCCAAGGCCGCCGGGCGCGAGGTGATCGTTTCGTTCACGCCGCATCTGGTGCCGATGAACCGCGGCATCCTCTCGACCATTTATGTGAAGGGCCGGCGCGGCAAGACCGCGCAGGACCTGCACGCGATCCTCGCCGAGCAATATGCCAGGGAGCCGTTCGTGCATGTGCTGCCGTTCGGCAAGACGCCGCAGACGCGCCATGTGCGCGGCTCCAACATGACGCTGATCGGGGTCGCGGCCGACCGCATTCCCGGCCGGGCCATTCTCGTTTCGGCGCTCGACAACCTGACCAAGGGCGCGTCGGGGCAGGCGGTGCAGAACATGAACCTCGTGCTCGGCTTCCCCGAGACGACGGGCATCGATCAGCCGCCGATGTTTCCGTGATGGTGATGCGGGCCGCCGCCGGTCGGCGACGGCTGCGCGGCGATTCCGCTCTGCGATGCATCAGGTCGTGCTGCATCGCGTCCGGGATGCCGGAATGGCGAGGAAAGTGCGGATCGCCCGCGCTACACCAGCGTCAGGATGATGCCCGCGAGCACGGCCTGCGCCACGAAGCCGACGGCAAAGGCCAGCGTGCGCAGCACCGGAATGCCGAACGCATAGACGATGGCGTGGGCGAGCCGCGACCAGAAATAGACCGCGCAGGCGAACACCGTCCACCAGCTCGAATAGTCGATGGCGTTGAGGATCAGGACCAGCGGGGCGAAGACGATGAGGTTCTCGACGGCGTTGTCGTGGGCGAACATCAGCCGGTTGGCCCAGTCGTCCTGCGGCTTGTCGTTGCGTGACGGGTTGGCCATCGCGCCCATCAGGCCGCGCACCTTGCAGCGGTCGAGGATGTAGGGCACCCACAGAAGGCCGGTCAGGATCACGGTCAGCGTCAGCCAGAACAGTTCGCGCGTCATGGGGGCGGGTCTCCGATGCTGTGATTCATGTCAGGCGCGGACGCGGACGTAGCTGCCCGGCGCGGGTTCGATCGGCGGAAACGCCTCGCCGCCGACGGCGCGCGATGCGACTTCCTCGCCGTCGATCTGGCGCAGCCAGCCGAGCCAGTCCGGCCACCATGACCCTTTGTGCTCGACCGCACCCTTGACCCATTCGTCGATGTCGAAGGTCGCGGTGCTCTCGTTGGTCCAGTACTGATACTTCTCCGATGCGGGCGGGTTGACCACGCCCGCGATGTGACCAGAACCGGACAGCACATATTTGACCGGGCCGCCGAAGAACTGCGAGCCGTGCAGCACCGAGCGGGCGGGCGCGATGTGATCCTCGCGGGTGGCGAGGTTGTAGACCGGCACCTTGACCTTCGAGAGGTCGAGCGTGGTGTTGTCGAGCACCATGGTGCCGGCCGACAGCCGGTTCTCCAGATAGCAGTTGCGCAGATAGTAGGAGTGGTTGGCCGCCGGCATCCGGGTCGCGTCGGAATTCCAGTGCAGCAGGTCGAACGGGGGCGGGGCTTTGCCCTTGAGATAGTTGTTGACCACGTAGGACCAGATCAGGTCGTTGGAGCGCAGCATGTTGAAGGCGGTCGCCATCTTGCTGCCCTCCAGCACGCCGCTCTCGGCCATGTCGCGCTCAAGCGTGGAAATCTGCTCCTCGTCCACGAACACCATGAGGTCGCCGGCATAGGTGAAATCGACCTGGGCGGCGAAGAACGTCGCCGAGGCGACGCGCACCCGCCGCTTGGCGGCAAGCCAGGCCAGCGTCGATGCCAGCATCGTGCCGCCGACGCAGTAGCCCGCCGTATGCACGGTGAGTTCGCCGGTCAGCTTTTCGATGACGTCCATCGCCGCCAACGGGCCTTCCTTCATATAGTCTTCGAAGGTCTTGTGGCCGAGCCGTTTGTCCGGATTGACCCAGGAGATCACGAACACGGTCAGACCCTGATCGACGCACCACTTGATGAAAGATTTCTTCGGCTGCAGGTCGAGGATGTAGAACTTGTTGATCCACGGCGGCACGATCAGAAGCGGCGTGCGCAGCACCTTCTCGGTGGTCGGCTCATACTGGATGAGCTGCATGATTTCGTTCTGGAAGATCACCTTGCCGGGAGTGTTGGCCATGTGCTCGCCGACCACCATGCCGGCCGGGTCGGACTGGCGGATGCGCAGCGTGCCGTGGCCGGCGGCGATGTCCTCGGCGAGCATCTGCATGCCGCGGGCGAGGTTTTCGCCGCTCTGCGACACGGTCTCGCGCAGCACCTCCGGATTGGTCAGCAGAAAATTCGTGGGCGCGACCGCATTGGCGATCTGCTGGATGTAGAACTCGGCCTTCTTGCGGGTGTGATCGTCGATGCCCTCGGTCTTCTGCACCAGGTCCATGGCCCAGCGTGTGGTCAGGAGGTAGGCCTGCAACACGAAGTCGAAAAACTGGTTGGTGCGCCACTCGGGATCCTGGAAGCGCTTGTCGCGTGGCGGCGGCGCGATGGTCGGGTCGGCGGCTTCGCCGGCCAGGCGGCGCGCGGCGCTGCTCCACAGATCGAGATAGGACTTGCCGAGGCTCATCTGCAGTTCGGCGATGCGGTTCTGGTCCGACAGCCAGTAATTCGCGACCGCGGTCAGCGTTTTGACAACTTCCGCCATCTCGGAGGGGGTCTTGTCGCGCGTCTCGCCGTCTTCGGGGGCCTTGAAATAGGCCGCCATCGCTTTGCCGGTGCTTTCGAGGGCGCGGGCGAGGTTTAGGGAGAATGCCTCGGGGTTGAAGGGAGGGGTGGTCGGCTCCTTTGGGGTCGAGTCACTCATGGCGCACCGCTTCACTGATCCTCCGCGATCTATACTCGCAGATTGTCACACTCGGGTCGATGATGGCACAGTTCGGGCTTCCTGCGGTGATTTCGATGTGCTGCACCGCGGTAAATTTTGCGCCTGCGTCATATTGGGGCCATACGGGGACGTTCTCGTTGCCGCCCTGCGAGGTTTATGTGTTGAGCAGTTCTTTGATCACGCTGCCCCGTGTTGGGCGGGGGCTGGCCGCGCTGGCGCTGGCGCTGACGCTGACGGGCTGCGGTTCGTTCATTTCCGAGCTGCCGGTGGTGGGGTTGCCGGAAGGCGCGCCGGCCCGGCCTGCCGATCCCGGCGCCTTTCCCGCGGTCCACGATATCCCGGCGCCGCGCGGCGAGGCGACGCTCGACCCGGCCGCTCAGGAAAAGATCGAGCGGGAGCTGACGGCCGCCCGCGACCGGCATTCGGCTGCGCAGAAATAGCCAAAAATCCGCCGTGACGCTGGCGCTTAAAAGCGCGCGTGATAAAAGGTGCTGATTCAAACCGCGAGCGGCGATCGGGCCGTGTCGCCGGTTCCCCGGAGCCCGAAAATGGATGAGTTTCACCGCATTCGCCGTCTGCCGCCTTACGTGTTCGAACAGGTCAACCGGGCCAAGGCGGCCGCACGCAATGCCGGGGCCGACATCATCGATCTCGGCATGGGCAATCCGGATCTGCCGACGCCGTCACATGTTATTGAAAAGCTGAAAGAAACGCTCGGAAAGCCGCGCACCGACCGCTACTCCGCCTCGCGCGGCATCACCGGCCTGCGCAAGGCGCAGGCGGCCTATTACGCGCGCCGCTTCGGGGTCAAGCTCAACCCCGATACGCAGGTGGTGGCGACGCTCGGCTCCAAGGAAGGCTTCGCCAATATGGCGCAGG
>JBEBWH010000164.1:0-7096 GCA_040392305.1 Bradyrhizobium sp.
GATCATGGACAATGGGGAGCGCTCGGCGGATGTCGCTCCGCCGGACGAGCCGGTCGGCGGACCGGTCAGTCTCCTGGCCGGGGAGGCAAGCTCTGGCCGCAAGCTGCTCTGGCGCATGGTTTTTTGGGCAAGCGCCGCGATTGCGGCGCTGACCGTCGCTTTCCTTGTGATGCAGTCGTCGGACGACTTTCGTCGCCGCCAGCAGGCCGCTGATGCGGCCATTCGCGAGGCGCAGGCCGTGGCGCAGTCGGTTCGCGACAGCCGCAGTGAAATACGGCGCGTTGCGGCGGCTATCGCGACGCTCAATCAGGACCGCGATCGTCTGTTCAGCCGCGTCGCCACGCTGGAGCATTCCGCCGATTCCGTCAGCGTGACGGGGGCAATTGCCAAAGCCGACAAGACAACCGATCGGGCCGCTACCGCGCCGGCTTCCGCCGAGGCTCCACCATCGGTCCCACCAGCCCCGTCAAGGCAGCCGCCACCGCAGGCGACAAACGCCAACGAGCCACCGGCCCCCGCGCCGCCGATCGCGGCAATCGCCGAGGCTGCCGACCCGTGGACGGCGGTCGCTGCCCGTTCCGAGACCACGCCTCTTCCCCCGATCGCGCTTCGTCATACCGAGTTCGGCATTGATCTCGGAACCGGCGCCTCTCCGGCCGCGCTTCGGCGGCTGTGGGCCGCTGCCACCAAGGCGCATGCCGCTGAACTGGCGGCGCTGCATCCGGTGATCGTCGTTCGCGAAGATGCGGGCGGCCGCGTCCGGCTCCATCTCGTCGCTGGGCCAGTGCGGGACGCCGCGACCGCGGCACGACTGTGCGTGGCGATGGGCAATGCCCGGCGCTCCTGCGAGCCCACCGTGTTCGAAGGTCAACGGCTGGCCCTCGGCGGAGGAACCGTGGCGGAAGTTCCGGCCCGCAAGCCAAAGCCTCGCCCCAAGGTCGAGGCGCAGCCGGCGGCTGCGCCATCCACACCTCAGCTCTCGCCTGGCCCGTCCCGGCCGTAACCTTCGGGGTTGCCCGAGAGCGCTCTCTGGCGGATAAAGCATTCATGAACAACAAGCCGCTGTTCCGCCTCACGCCTCGCCAGGTGCAATGGATTCTGATCGTCGGTTTCACGACGGTCGGCTATGCGATCTATCTGCGCTATCTCGCCCTCGAATTCTCGCAGACCGCGCTCGCCTGCGAGGCCGGCCTGCCGACGATGCTTTGCAAGACCCGGCTTCTGGTAATGGCGCTGTTCAAGAACTCGGTATTCGGAATCACGGCGGTGGTGATCGCCGCCCTGCACCTGATCCGGCCGTCGATCGTCACCCTCACCGGCGGGCTGATTGCCGCCGGGTTCGGGATCGTCCTCTACAACATCGGCCTGTCGGGGCTGGCCATCGGCCTGCTCATTCTTGGTTTTGCGCGTCCCGCGCCTGCCACAGCGTGACCGCCAGCAGCAGATAGAGAGCGCAGGTCCAGAGCGACTGCCAGTTCGCACCGCCCTCGTTGAAACCGATATAGACCACCGACAGCGCCAGCAGCCCGGCAAAGACGGCCTCCGCCATCGGCCGCAAGCCGGTCTTCGGCCGGTTGAGCCACATCAGGCTGAACATCGGCACGACCGCCATCGACAGCGCCCCGAACGGGAAATCGCGATAGCGCGGGTCGAACACGAAGCCGAGCGCCGTCTCGACGGCAATCAGCGTCGTCACCACCAGCACGCCGCCGAGCAGATAGGTCCGCAGCGATGGTCTCGGCCCCTGCAGGCTGAGCAACTGTGTGAACGTCGGCAGTTGCGCACCGCGCATCAGTGCATTCGCCGCCAGCAGCGGCGCGGCGATTCCCGCGGCGCAGAGCAGCCCCCAGCGCACCCATCCGCCCGCCCCGAGGCTCTCGATGACCATTTTCTCGATGCTAAAGCCGATGAGCGCGCCGCCGACCGTGGCCGAAATCGCCACGGCGGTCCACGCCGGCCAGCGCGGCGGCCACGGCCGCCGTTGCAACGAACGCCAGGCGAGCGTGAAGACGAGCAGGCAGTAGGCAAGACCCGCCCCCATCTGCCAGCGCCAGAACGGGAAATTGCTGATCGGTTCGCCCGGAGGATATTTCACGGCCCGGTGCTGGGCATCGAACAGGCCCCAGTAGCCGCCGACCGTACCTTCCCAGCGCCGCTTCCAGGGCTGGTCGTAGGCCTCGATCAGGTTGACGCGGAAGTTTTCGCGCGTCGCCAGGTCGAGAATTTCCGAGACCACGCGAGCCTGATTGGTCCGCGAAGGCAGCGCGCCCTCCCGCATCCGCCCCGCGCTCGGCCAGCCGGTTTCGCCGATCAGGATTTCCTTCTCGGGCAGAGCCACGGCCATGCGCTTGCGGATTTCATCGACATGGGCGGCGGCGTAGCGCGCCCGCACCGGAAAATCCTCCCAGAACGGCAGGATATGGATAGTGACGAAATCGACGGTGGGATAGATCTCGCGATAGCGCAGCCAGAACTCCCAGACATCGGCATAGGTGACTGGCACCGTCACCTGCTCCTTCACCGAGCGGATCAGGCCTGCCAGCTCATTCGCCGTCATCTCGCCGCGCAGCAGCACCTCGTTGCCGACGATCACCGCCGAAATCACGTCGGGATGCTGCTTGGTCAGCTCTACCGCGGTCGCGATCTGCTGCGCATTCTTGGCGCGGCTGGCGCTGATCCAGACGCCCAGCATCACTTTCAGCCCGGCCTTGCCGGCCAGTTCCGGAACCTTGTCGAGCCCATTATCGACCGCATAGGTGCGCACGCACTTCGATATGGTCGCAAGCTGCGCCATATCCTGCGCGATCTGCGCCGGGCTGATGATGAGGTTGGCGTTCTGCGGCGACTGGCCATCCCGGAACGGAGCGTAGGAAACGCATTCGAGCTTCGCCGCCGGGTCGATCGGCGCGCGCACGAGATGGACCGGCGTGGCGATCCACCACCACACAGCAACGATCACGCTCAGGGAAGCAACGAGGAGCGCCAGCGGCGTACGAACCGAAATTGTGTGTCCTCCAACCCGCTAAGTCCGGAAAGGCCTTCCACCTTCTTTCAGAATTTCGGCGCAGTGATCAACCACCGATATTCCCGTACCCGCCGTCTTCTCCTGCCCTTGCACAGGAACGTCTCCAGACAGGCCGGCGGCGTCGCTTATCGGTTCGGATCGGCGCTGCCAAGCCCTGCCGCTCCGATCTCGCGCATCCGTGACCGCCCTGTCCCGGCGGCCGGCGGCTGCGCCGGGCGCGCTCTATCCGGTATCCGCTTCGCGAAATCAAGGCTTTGCTGGACAAAAACAAAAATGTCCGTCATGGGAATCTTCGGCGATCGAACAGGGCGTCGTCGCCGCATTGGGGACGAAATTGGCCGCCATCAGACGACGGGTGAACAGTGCCCGGCCGCGCGATGGCGAGGCGGGTGATCGACGATGATCGGGGACATCATGCAGCGTTGGGTCGTTGAGTTGCGGGAGTCGGTTGTACGTTGCATTGCCGTGCCAAGCGCGGCGCTGCTGATCGGCATAGGCGCCGCCATCGCCCAGAGCGGCGATCTGCGGGCGCAGGACCAGCAGCAGAAAAACGCACCGCCGCCCGGTCAGCAGAGCACGACCGACGCCGCGCGGGACAGCCAGCGCAAGGTCAACGAATTCGTCGAAGCGCAGCAGGCCATCAACGGCCCCGCCGGCAATCCGGAATGCGTCTGGCTCGGCCGCCGCGTGGTGCTCTTGATGTGGCGCGACGATCTCGACACCGCCTTCCGCCATCTCGATCTCTACGAGCGCTTCGGCTGCCCCGGCGGACATATCCAGGCCACCTTCCGTTGCCTTGTCCGCTTCGGCGCGATCGATCCCAAGGCGCCCGAAAGCCTGAGCGGCCGCGTCCACGCCTGCTGGATCAACACCAACGCGCAGCCGCCCGCCGCAGCCGCGGCGGCACCCGGCCCGACGCCGCCTCCGGCGCAGCAGCCCGCCGCGCAGACTCAGCCTGCGCCGGCCGCCGGCAGCGGGCCGCCGAAATAAAACCGGACAACTCCGGAACACTTCAGCGGATTCGTGGTTTTTCGCCTGGTGCCCTGAAAACGCCACGGCGTCATACCAGTTGTTAAACGGCGCGGCCTAGATAAGCTGGGTTGCTGCAATCCGGGCCGAACCTTGGGGATGGGGTCGGTCCCTTGTTGTTTGCCCCTCATGGTGTTGTTGCGATGCGCGCTGTCGTCGCTGTGCTGCTGCTGGTGTCCGCCATTCACGCCGGCCTTTGGGGACTGTTGCAGGACAAGCAGCAGGCTGCCGATTTCACCGGAATCCTGCCGAGCGTTTCCTACGCGCCGTTTGAAGGCACAGGCCATCCGGACATCGACAATATTCCGACCATCGAGAAGATTCGCGCCGACCTGAAGGTTCTCGCGCCGATGAGCCGCGCGATCCGCCTGTATTCGTCGACGGGCGGCGTCGAGCTGGTGCCGCCGCTCGCCAACGAAGTCGGCCTCAAGGTGACGGTCGGCGCGTGGATCGACAAAAATCTCGACCGCAACGAGCGCGAAATGCATGCCGCGGTCGAACTGGCCAGGCGCAACAGCAACGTCAACGGCATCGTGGTCGGCAACGAAACGATCTACCGCGGCGAACAGAAGGTCGAAGACCTCATCAAGCTGATCCAGCGCGTCAAGAGCCAGACCAATGTGCCCGTGACCACGGGCGAGATCTGGAACATCTGGATCGAAAATCCCGAACTGGCCTCGTCAGTTGATTTCATCGCCGCGCATATCCTGCCCTACTGGGAAGGCTTCTCCGAGAAGCAAGCTGTCGACCAGGCGCTCATCATCTATCAGAAGCTGCGCGAGGCCTTCCCCGGCAAGCGCATCGTCATCGCCGAGTTCGGCTGGCCGAGCGCCGGCTATAATCTGAAGGCCGCCATGCCCGGCCGCGCCGAGCAGGCGGTGGTGCTGCGCAATTTCGTCAGCCGCGCCGAAGCCATCGGGATGGAATACAACATCGTCGAGGCGATCGATCAGCCGTGGAAGTTCTTCGAGGGCGGCGTCGGTCCGTACTGGGGCATTCTGAATGCCGCGCGCGAGCCGAAGTTCAACTGGACCGGCCCGGTGGTCGATCAGAACTACTGGAAACAGGCGATCATCGCGCTGCTGGTCGGGGTTCTGCTGTCGCTGCCGATCCTGCGGCTGGTGCGGCCGACCGCACGACAGGCTTCCATGCTGTCCACCGCCGCCAATGGCGTTGGAGCGTGGGTTGCCTTCGTGTTCGGATACTGGGCGACGCACTACTTCGTGTTCGGCTCGGCGCTGGCGCTGACGCTTGGCATGACCCTGCTCGTCCCGCTCGTCCTGATCGCGATGGCCCGCATCGAGGAGATCGCCACCATCGCCTTCGGCCATACCCCGGCGCGCGTCATCAAAGGCCCCGTCCCGCCGGCGGCCGACGGCAAGCTGCCCAAAGTGTCGATCCATGTGCCGGCCTATTACGAGCCGCCGGAGATGCTCAAGCAGACGCTCGATGCGGTGGCGCGGCTGAACTATCCGAACTTCGAATGCGTGGTCATCATCAACAATACGCCCGACCCGGCTTTCTGGCAGCCGATCCAGGATCACTGCCGTGCACTCGGCGACCGCTTCAAGTTCATCAATGCCGAGAAGGTTCAGGGCTTCAAGGCCGGCGCGCTGCGCATCGCCATGGAGCGTACGGCAGCGGACGCGGAGATCATCGGCATCATCGACGCCGACTACACCGTGACGCCGGACTGGCTGTCCGACCTCGTGCCCGCCTTCGCCGATCCGCGTGTCGGCCTCGTGCAGGCCCCGCAGGACCATCGCGACGGCGACCGCACGATCATGCATTACGCCATGAACGGCGAATATGCCGGCTTCTTCGATATCGGCATGGTGCAGCGGAACGAGGCCAACGCCATCATCGTGCACGGCACGATGTGCCTGATCCGCCGTGCGGCGATGGAGCAGGTCGGCGGCTGGTCGAGCGACACGATCTGCGAGGATTCCGATCTCGGTCTCGCCATCGTCGAGCATGGCTGGCTGACCCACTACACCAACAAGCGTTACGGCTATGGCCTGCTGCCGGACACCTACGAGGCGTTCAAGAAGCAGCGTCATCGCTGGGCCTATGGCGGGTTCCAGATCGTCAAGAAGCACTGGCGGCGCTTCCTGCCCGGCTCCGGGCAGCTCACGCCGCACCAGAAGCGCGAATTCGCGCTCGGCTGGCTCAACTGGCTCGGCGCCGAAAGCATCGGCGTGGTTGTGGCTTTGCTCAACCTCGTCTGGGTTCCGGTGGTGGCCTTCGCCGACATCGCCATCCCCGACAAGATCCTGACGCTGCCGATCATCGCCGCCTTCATCGTCTCGCTGGCGCATTTCCTCTCGCTCTACCGGTTGCGCGTTCCGGTAAAGACCGGCCAGATGCTCGGCGCCATGATCGCCGCAATGTCGGTGCAATGGACCGTGTCGCGCGCGGTGGCGGATGGCCTGATCAAGGACCACCTGCCCTTCACGCGCACCTCCAAGGGCGGCCTGTCGCTGATCTCGATCGAGTTCCAGGCGTTCTGGGAGGCCGTCATCGGCGTGCTGCTGCTGCTCGGCGCGGCGGTGCTGGTGATGAGCAACAGCTATCGGCAAATCCACGAAATCTATATTTTCGCCGGCGTGTTGGTGCTACAGAGCCTGCCGTTTCTCTCGGCCGTGGCGATTGCGCTGCTGGAGCATTCGCGGATCAACCTGTTCAGCTTCTGGCGCGACGGCGCGATCCGCGCCGCCGAACTGATCGGGCTGCGCCGTCCGGCGGTGCTGCCCGCGCCGTTCAATATGCCCCAGCCGCAGCCGGTGACGGCCGATGCCCCGCGTCACACCAACTGATACGAGCGCGACCGCGTCCCGGCTCGCGTTCCGAATGAGCGACAGACACTAACCCTGTGCGGTCACGCGCAAATCTTTTCGGGCTTCGAAACCGGGACAAGGCGATCGGCGCTATTGACCCGCCCGCCTCATCCTCCTACACAGCGGCACACGTGAGCGCGTAGCTCAGCCGGTAGAGCACGTGACTTTTAATCATGGGGTCGAGGGTTCGAGTCCCTCCGCGCTC
>JBEBWH010000165.1:0-7082 GCA_040392305.1 Bradyrhizobium sp.
CAGCATCGCCAGCGTGCCGGAGATCGCCACCACGCCGGTCGCGAGCTTCGGCTCATAACCCTGCTTCAGCATCGCGGGCACGGTGGTCGAAGCGAGCGTCGCCGCCGCCGTACTTGAACCGGAGATGGCGCCGAAGCCAGCGCCGGCGATCGCCGTCGCCATCGCCAGCCCACCGCGCAACCGCCCGACCCAGGCGGAAGCCGCGCGGAACAGATCGTCGGCCACGCCCGAGAGGATGACGAATTCCGCCAGCAGGATGAACATCGGGATGGTGATGATCTCGTAGGAGTTGGCGGCGGAGAACGCCGAGGTCTTGAGAATGCCGAGCACCATCGGCATGCCGCCGATCAGATAGAGCCCGACCGCGCCGGCGATCCCCATGGCGAACGCGACCGGCGTGCCGAGCGCCAGCAACACCGCGAGACCAAGGCAACCGACCAGCGTGATCATGCGGCCGCACCCACGGACGGAAGTTCGGTTTCCGGCGGTGGCGGCAGTTCGACCAGCGCTCGCCCCGCCACCATCGAGACGAGGTGTCCGACGGTGCGGTAGGCCGCACGCAGCGCCAGCGAGACCGAGCCGACGACCACGAAGAGATAGGCCGGCCAGGTCGGCCACTCAATCACCGTCGGCGTCACTTCGCTATTGACGAAGGCGGTCGCCAGCCGCTCCCAGGCCTGCCACGCGATCAGCGCGATCAGCACGGTGGTCAGCGCATAGCCGATCATCTCGCCGAAATGGCGCAGGCGCACCGGCATACGCGGCAGCAGCAGGTCGATGGCGATGTGGCCGTGATGATGCAGCGTGTCGCCGAGCGCGAGGAAAAACACGGCGACCATCAGATAGAGCGAGATGATGTCATAGGACCACGCCAGCGGCGCTGCGAACACATAGCGCATGGTGACATCGAGCATGACCACGATCATCACCGCGAACATCGCGATAGCGGACAGCGTGGCAA
This sequence comes from Bradyrhizobium sp., assembly GCA_040392305.1. GTDB lineage: Bacteria > Pseudomonadota > Alphaproteobacteria > Rhizobiales > Xanthobacteraceae > PRO6. The sequence continues at coordinate 962 of JBEBWH010000165.1, forward strand.
GCCCCCATTCGAATGCCGACAGCAGCCGGGAGAGCCGCGGCAATGCATTCATACTGGTCCCTCCCCTGTCCTCCTCCGGCCTTGCGCGGTTTGTCGCCGCTCAGCCGGAGTTCTCCATCTCCGTCGCCGCATCGCGCAGCGCAGGAACGATCCGCTCGGCCGCGGGCCGCATCCGATGCGGCGGTCCCGCAACCGCAATGCCATAGGGCTCGCCGAGAATCAGCAGCGTCACCGCGACCGCATACACATCCACCACGCTTTCGCAGTCATTGATGAACCAGCCACGGGTGATCCCGGCCGCGATTTCCGCCTCGAGCGCCTCGCGCGAGACGATGGTGCGCTCGGTCAGTTGCGTGAACGGCATCTCGTCGAACAAAGCGGCGCGATCCGCGGCCTTGAGACGCGCCAGCAGCGCCTTGCCGACCGAATTGGCATGCATCTCGCGCAGTTCGCCGGGCGAGGCGGTGAAGCGCACCCGCTGCCGCGATTCATAAATGTCGAGATAGATGACGCGGTTGCCCTGCCGCTTGGAGAACACCACGGTCTCGTCGCACGCATCCCGCAGCCCTGAGAGAATCGGGCGGGCGCGATCGAGGATCGGATCATGCGCCGCGATCATGTTGGCGACTTCGACGATCCGCCGGGTCGGGTAGTAGCTGCCACGCCGGCGCAGCGAGTAAACGAAGCCCTTGCTTTCCAGCGTATGCAGCAGGCCCGAGGCGCTTGAAATCGGAATCGCCAGTTCGCTGGCCATCTCGCTCAGCGAGAGAGGACGGCAGGTCCGCGCGAAGACCTCGAACACGTCCATGACGCGGCCCGCGCTTTTGACGACTTCATTCTTCATATATGTGAATTCAATGACGCCACCCTGAAATGAATGCTAGGAAAGCAGGGCAGTGCGCGTCAAGCAGTTTCGTCTGCCGCGCTCAAGATCGATCCGGAAGCGAATTCGATTTCGCGCCGGCGTGGCCGGGAGACAGATGTCGCGGGCGCTTGCGGCATGCATATGCGCAACTGCAAGACGGCGCCGGATATCCGGCGCCGTGACGGATGGGAGCGACGGCGCGCCGAATGACGCGCCGCCGACGTTCGTCACCGCACGTAAACGAGGCTGGGCAGCCAGGTCACGATCTGCGGGAAGACGATGCACAGCCCGACGCCGAGCCACTGCAGGGCCATGAAGTTGATCGCCGCGCGGAAGATCGTCGCCATCGAGATTTCCGGCGGCGCCACGCTCTTGAGATAGAACAGCGAGTAGCCGAACGGTGGACTTAAGAACGCCATCTGCATGTTGACCATGAAGATGACGCCGTACCACAGCGCGACGTCCTTGGGCGCAACGCCGGGCAGGCCGAACACGCCGTTCCACTCCAGCCCCTGCATGATCGGCAGGAAGATCGGCACGGTCAGCAGCAGGATGCCGACCCAGTCGATGAACATGCCGAGCACGAACAGCACCAGCATCATCAGGAGCAGAATGCCGTAAGGCGGCAGGCCGGTGCCGAGAATGGTGTTGGCGACGAACTCCTGTCCGCCCTTGACGATGAAGAAGCCGACGAACATCGTCGCGCCGAAGAAAATCCACATCACCATCGAGGTGGCCTTCAGCGTCTGCATCGCCGCGTCCTGGATGTTGACCCAGGTCAGTCGCCGATGCAGCGCGGCGACGAACAGCGCGCCGAAGGTGCCGATGCCCGCCGCCTCGACCGGCGTGGCGATGCCGAAGAAGATCACGCCCAGCACCAGGATGATCAGCAGGATCGGCGCGATGGTGTTCTTCAACAGCCGCAGCTTCTCGCGCCAATCGACCCGCTCCTCGAGCGGCAGCGCCGGGCCGAGGCTCGGATTGATGTAGCAGCGCACCGTGACATAGCCGACGTAAAGACCCGACAGCAACAGCCCCGGAAAGATCGAGCCGACCAGCAATTCACCGAGCGACTGCTGCGCCACCACGGCATAGACGATCGCCATCACCGAGGGCGGGATCAGGATGCCGAGCGTGCCGCCGGCCAAAAGCGCGCCGCAGGCGAGCTTGGGATCGTAGCCGCGCTTGAGCATCGCCGGCAGCGCGATCATGCCCATCGTCACCTCGGTCGCGCCGACGACGCCGACCATCGCGGCGAGCAGCGTGCAGGCGATGACGGTGGCGGAGGCAAGCCCGCCCTTAAGCGAGCCGAGCCACTTATAGATGGCGTCGAACAGTTCCTCGATGATGCCGGCTTTCTCCAGCACCGCCGCCATGAAGATGAACAGCGGCACGGCGGACAGCTGATAGTCCGTCATGAAGGGGAAAATGCGCGACGGCATCATGTTGAGGATGGCCGGCGTGCCGAATACGAACAGGAAGATGGTGGCCAGGCTTCCGGTGCAGAACGCCATCGGCAGACCGAGCGCCAGCAGCGCGGCCAGCGAGCCGAACATCAGAACCGTGAGCCATGCGATATCGATTTCGAGCCCCATGGTTCACGCCCTCGCCCTGGTCACGATGATGATGTCCTTGATCAGTTTGGAGATGCCTTGCAGCAGCAGCAGCGCTGCGCCGATCGGGATCGTCAGTTTCACCGGCCAGTACTGCACGGCCCATTCGGTGAACGACACTTCGGAAACGGCCATGGCGTCGGACGCGAACTTCCAGCCGGTCCACAGCATCGTGCCGATGAAGATGAAAAAGAAAATCGAGGTGACGATGTCGGCCATTGCCTTGCCGCGCACCGAAAACTGCGAATAGAACACGTCGACGCGAACGTGCTGGTCCTCCTTGTAGCCATAGGCGCCCGACAGCATGTACTGCATGCCGAACATCAGAAACATGCTTTCATGCACCCAGTTGGTCGGCGAGTTGAGGAAGTAGCGTCCGACCACCTCGTAGTAATAGGCGAACACCGAGATCACCGCCCAATAGGCGATGAACTCGCCGACACGGGCGCTGAGACTATCGAGAGCATCGGTCAGCCGCGTGTGAACGCGCAATGTCGGGTCTTCCTGCGTGCCGATCATCGCCACATCGGGCGGCACAAGTTCTTCAGGCGGCGGCCCCTCCGCAATTTCGCGCGCCCTGATGCGGCGAACCATTCCCGGCAGCAGCACCGCGTCGATCAGCAGCATGACGCCGAGCAGGATGGCGAGACCGCTGACGACGTTGTTGTTAGAGTTCAGCCTGTCCTGTGCGGCGCTGAAGTCGACTTTGGCCCTGGCTTCGGTGTCGCGAGCCGCGGCGACACGGCTCGTTGCTTCCGGCGACAGCGTCACCCCCGGCGACGGCTCGATGCGATGCAGCCGCGTCACCGCGGTCTCATGCGCGGCGCGCAGGCGCGAGACGTCCTCGCGATAGTCGCGGGTGATCCCGTTGAAGTACAGGATCGCGATCACCACCGGCAGGAACAGGATGGCCCAGACGCTGCGCAGATAGATGCGATGCAGGCCGACAAATCCCGCGGTGAGCCAGAACAGGTAAGCCACGAACAGCGACGGGCCGAGCCGTCGCGGACGCTGCTGCTCGCGGCGCACCAAGGCCATCGCGATGATCGGGAACAGGATGAGCGTGCCCCAGTAAGCCCAGTGAGGCAGCACAAAATTAATCTCGGGCATAGGACCCCCCAGACGCCGCCGTGTTGATCACGGCGGGATCGACACCTGTCAGTAGTGTTGCTGGCAGTAGTGTTTCTGGATGGAGCGCGGCCAGGCTGAACGCAGGCCGCGCTGCCGAAGGCTGGTGCGCATCGGATCGAAACCGGAAGCCGCAGCGCGATGCATGCGCGTCGGCACATTCATGACTGGTGAAAAATCCGGCAAGGGCGTGTCCGACGCAGGACGGCAAAGACAGCAATGAGCCCGGCGCAGCATCCGCAGCGCACGCCGGGCTCATCCTGTTGTCGTCTAGAGATTGAGCTTCTGCCCCTGATACATGTCCGGCGTCACATAGCCGAGGCTCGGCGACTCCATGATCTCAAGCTGGGCCTTGAACACGCGCGCGGCGTCCTTGTCCTTGTTGGCCCACTTGAACCAGATCGGCACCGCGATGCGCTGGAACTTGTCGAGATCGTCGAACGGCAGGCGATTGATCTCGACGCCCGCCTTGAGGAACTTGTCCCACGCCTCCATGTCCGCCTTCTGGATCGCGCCGAAGTGGTGAGCCGAATAGGCCTCGACTTCGTTTTCGATCCACAGCTTCATCTTGGGCGAGAGCTTGTTCCAGACGCCCTGATTGACGACGAAGTCCATCAGGTCGACCGGCTGATAGATCGACTCAAGGCCGACCGGTCCCATCCAGATGTATTTCGTCACCTGCTGAAAGCCGAGATCCCAGTTGACCGCCGGCCCGGTATAGTCGGCCGCGTCCACCGTGCCCTTCTCCAGCGCCGAGAACACTTCGCCGCCGGGAAGCAGCGTGGTGCGGGCGCCGATGGCGGCGAAGCCTTCGGCGATCATGCCGCCCGGCACACGCAGCTTGAGGCCCTTGAAGTCTTCCGCGGAGCGGATCGGCTTCTTGGAGTGAACGATATTCGGGCCGTGATGGATGCGCCCGACATAATGCAAGCCTTGCTTGGCAAAGATTTCGCGGGCCATCTTCAGGCCGTCCTTGCCGTAGAAGAAAATGTCCCATTCGTGCGGATGGCGCAGTCCCATCAGATAGGACGACAGGAACGCCGCGGCCGGCATCTTGCCGACCCAATAGACCGTGAAGGAGTTCATCGCCTCCAGCACGCCGTTCTTGACGCCGTCGAGCAACTCGAAGTCGCCGACGATTTCCTTCGCCGCGTAAGGCTTGAACTCCAGCTCGCCGCCGGTCTTTTCCTTGATCGAATTACACCACGCCTTGAAAGTGTTCAGGCCGACGCCGGCCGGCCACGAGGTCTGAACCTTCCAGGAAATGGTTTCTGCGGCTTCCGCGTTGCGGATATACGGCGCAGCCACTGCGGCGCCGGCAACAGCGGCTCCGCCCATGAAGCGACGGCGCGACGTCTTGGTCTCGCTCAACATTGGCGTTTTCTCCCCCGACTATTTGTTGTCACACAGCTTTACAACACGCCGACAGTTCAGGCGACTGAACCATCGGCTAATGCGCCATGTGCGGATGTGTTTAATGCCTCGCACGCCGAAACGCCCGAGGATCACATTCCTGCTGTCATTATCAGCGCGAATATGCCGCAACTGCAAGCGCAAAAGGCGCATCGACTTCGCGCGACAGCCCGTTGCAGCGGACGCCTGTGCGCATCTTGACCGCGCAACGGCAGCTTGGGGCCAGCCGCGGGGCGAAATTCCGGCGAGCGGAGAACGGGCGTCAAAACAACCATCTAAACGACAGGCGCATCATGGCGCCGAGCGCGCCGGTCGGGGCGCGCATGCGCAGCAAGACCGGCTCGTAGCACGCCCGGCGTCACACCTGGTTCTGTGTTTATCGCATGGCTCCAGACGGATACCGCAACGGTCGGCACACGCGACAGCGATCGCCGCGCCGCTCCTCAGGCGAGTTCGAATTGCAGCCGCGCCAGCCGCGCATAGAGCCCGCCGGCGGCAACCAGCGACGCGTGAGTGCCCTGTTCGACGATGCGGCCCTGATCCATCACGATGATGCGGTCGCAGGACAGCACGGTTGCGAGCCGGTGCGCGATCACCAGCGTGGTGCGGTGGCGCATCAGTTCGTCGAGCGCCGTCTGCACCAGCGTCTCGCTTTCGGCGTCGAGCGCGGAGGTCGCCTCGTCGAGCAGCAGGAGCGGCGCGTCGCGCAGGATGGCGCGGGCGATGGCGATACGCTGACGCTGGCCGCCGGACAGCGTCACGCCGCGCTCGCCGAGCGGCGTCTCGAAACCCTGCGGCAGCCGCGAGATGAATTCGGTCGCATGCGCCAGATCGGCGGCGCGCGCCACCTCGGCGTCGGTCGCGTCCGGCCGGCCGAAGCGGAGGTTGTCGCGGGCGCTGGCGGCGCAGATCACCGTCTCCTGCGGCACCAGCGCCATCCGCGCGCGCAGTGCCTGCGGGTCGGCGTCGCGGATATCGACGCCGTCGAACGCGATGCTGCCGCTTGCGGGATCATAGAAGCGCAGCAGCAGATGGAACAGCGTGCTCTTGCCAGCGCCGGACGGCCCGACGATGGCGACCCGCTCGCCCGCGCGCACCGCGA
>JBEBWH010000166.1:0-7058 GCA_040392305.1 Bradyrhizobium sp.
GTTCCAGTTCGTCGAGCACGGTGCCGAGGATCATCGCGCCGGTCGCGCCGAGCGGATGGCCGAGCGCGATCGCGCCGCCGTTGACGTTGATCTTGGCGTGATCGATGTCAAATGCCTGCATGAAGCGCAGCACCACCGAGGCGAACGCCTCGTTCAGCTCGAACAGGTCGATATCGGCGAGCGTCATGCCGGAGCGCTCCAGCACCTTCTTCGTCACGTCGACCGGGCCGGTCAGCATGCTCGACGGCTCCGAGCCGATATGGGCGAACGCCCTGATTCTCGCGCGCGGCTTCAAGTCGTGCCTGGTGCCCGCCTCCTTATTGCCGATCAGCACCGCGGCGGCGCCATCGACGATGCCAGAGGAGTTGCCGGCGTGGTGGACGTGCTTGACGCGCTCCACCTCCGGGTGCGACTGCGTCGCCACCGCGTCGAAGCCGCCCATCGCCCCCATCATCTCGAACGAGGGCTGCAACTGCGCCAGCGACTGCATCGTGGTGCCGGGGCGCATGTGCTCGTCGCGGTCGAGGATAGTCAGGCCGTTGACATCCTTGACCGGCACGATGGCGTCCTTGAAGTAACCCTGCTCCCACGAATGGGCGGCGCGCTTCTGGCTCTCCACCGCATAGGAATCGACGTCGTCGCGCGAAAAGCCGTATTTGGTGGCGATCAGGTCGGCCGAGATGCCCTGCGGCAGGAAGTAGGACGGCAGCGCGATCGCCGGGTCCATCGGCCAGGCCGCGCCCGACGACATGATGCCGACGCGGCTCATCGATTCAGCGCCGCCGCCGATGGTCAGGTCGTGCTGGCCGGCCATCACCTGGGCGGCGGCGAAGTTCACCGCGTCAAGGCCGGAGGCGCAGAACCGGCTGATCTGCACGCCCGGCACCTCGGTGCCGAGCCCGGCCTGCAACGCTGCGAAGCGCGCGATGTCGCCGCCGGCCTCGCCGACCGGATCGACCACGCCGAGGATCACGTCGTCGACGCTGTCCTCGGACAGGTTGTTGCGCTCCTTCAGCGCTTTCAGCGGCGTGGCGGCAAGCGCCAGCGCCGTCACTTCATGCAGCGCGCCGTCGGACTTGCCCTTGCCGCGCGGGGTGCGGACGTGATCGTAGATATAGGCTTCGGCCATTTGTCGTCTCCCTGTGGGATGGTGTTCGAATTTCGATCGCGAGGGGCTCAGAACGCCTCCGCCGGCAGGGCCATGATGGTGTCGCCGCCGGCCTGAATACGGGCGTGATGCGTCGCCGTCGCGGGCAGCATGCGCTCGAAGAAGAAGCGGCCGGTAACGAGCTTGGTGTCGAGGTAGTCCGACGCTTCTCCGGCCGCGATCTTCGCGGTAGCGGTCTTGAGCATCGTCGCCCACATATAGCCGAGCGCAACAAGGCCCATCAGATGCATGTAGTCGGTTGAGGCGGCGCCGGCGTTGTCGGGCTTGGCCATGGCGTTCTGCATCAGCCACATCGTCGCCTGCTGCAGATGTCCGAGCGATGTCGAAAGCGGCGCGATGAAAGGCTGTAGCTTCTCGTCGCCTCCGTTCTCCTTGGCGAAGGCGGCGATCTCGCCGAAAAACGCCATCGCGGCGCGGCCGCCGTCCTTCGGCAGCTTGCGGCCGACCAGATCGAGCGCCTGAATGCCGTTGGCACCTTCGTAGATCATCGCGATGCGGGCGTCGCGCACGAACTGCTCCATGCCGTGCTCGACGATATAGCCATGGCCGCCGAACACCTGCTGGGCGGCGACCGCGTTGGCGAAGCCGGTATCGGTGAACACGCCCTTGATCACCGGCGTCAGCAGGCCGAGCATGTCGTCGGCCGCCTGGCGCTCCTTGTCGTCGCCGGAGCGATGCGCGATGTCGCTCTTGAGCGAGGCCCACAGCGCCAGCGCCCGCGCCGCCTCGTTGAAAGCGCGGATGGTCAACAGCGTGCGGCGGATGTCCGGATGCACGATGATCGGATCGGCCGGCTTGTCCTTGTCCTTCGGCCCGGTCAGCGCGCGGCCCTGCAGCCGCTCGCGTGCATAGGCCGCGGCGTTCTGGTAAGCGACCTCGGACACCGCCAGTCCCTGCAGACCGACGCCGAGGCGGGCCTCGTTCATCATCACGAACATCGCGGCGAGGCCCTTGTTCTCCTCGCCGACCAGCCAGCCGGTGGCGTTGTCGTAGTTGAGCACGCAGGTCGAGTTGCCGTGGATGCCCATCTTGTGCTCGATCGAGCCGCACGAGACGCCGTTGCGCTGCCCGAGCGAGCCGTCGCCATTGATCAGCACCTTCGGCACCACGAACAGCGAGATGCCCTTGGTGCCGCTAGGTGCGCCCTCGATGCGGGCAATCACCAGATGGATGATGTTGTCGGTCAGGTCCTGTTCGCCGCCCGAGATGAAAATCTTGGTGCCGCTGATCTTGTAGCTGCCGTCGGCCTGTTTCACCGCCTTGGTGCGCAGCAGGCCGAGGTCGGTGCCGCAATGCGGCTCGGTCAGGTTCATGGTGCCGGCCCACTCGCCGGTGAGCATCTTCGGAATAAAAGTCTGCTTCTGCTCCGGCGAGCCATGCGCCAATAGTGCCGCGACCGCACCCTGCGTCAGGCCGTGATACATCGAGAACGCCATATTGGCGGAAATCATGAACTCGCCGACCGCCTGCGCCAGCGTGACCGGCAGTCCCTGTCCGCCGAATTCGGCCGGCATCGCCAGGCCAAGCCAGCCGCCTTCGCCGAGCTGCGCGAATGCCTCCTTGAAGCCTTTGGGCGTGGTGACGCGGCCGTCGTCGTGGCGGACGCAGCCTTCCTGATCGCCGGACAGATTAAGGGGCTGGAGGACTTCCTCGCTGAACTTGGCCGCCTCCGACAGGATGGCGTCGCGCACATCGCTGGAAGCATCGCTGAAGCCGGGCAGGTTGTCGTAGCGGTCGATCTGGAACACGTCGTTGAGCAGAAAGGTGACATCCTGCACCGGTGCTTTGTAACTCGGCATAGCGTTCCTCTTATTGATCTCTGGCGAGCGGCGTAAAGGCGTGCCGTATCAGAGGCTTGGAAGATGGCGTCATGCTATCCGCAAAGCTCCTGCGCCGCTTGTGCGGGCGCAATGTAGAGGCATTTTTGCATTGCAGCAATCTGTCTGGCGACCATCTTATCCTGCCGCTGCGGCGGGTCTCAGCAATTTTGCGTGTCGGGCGGCCCAGCCCGCGATCCTTCGGGGCGGCTTCCCGCAGGGGTGGGCGTAGCGGCTTTTTCCCGTCGTCGTCGCCAGACCTTAACCGGTTATTTACCCTAACCGGAAAAAGTCGGGGGACGTTCAAGAACATCCGCGACGGATTCGTTTCCTGCCTGGCGGTGCATGCGGATGCGGCGAAGGCCGGCTTGGCAGGAAGCGGATCGACGAGATGAGTTCACGGCTGTTCACAAGCGTTGACGACTTCGCGGTCCGGGTCCGTCCTGCACAGCACAAGGCGGCGTCACCGGCCAACGAAAGCGTTGCGAACCGGACGGCAGACAATTGGCTCACTTCGGCAAAGGACATTTCGATGGCGACCGACGAACCTGATGAGGTCGCCGAAATTCACAATCGGCTCGACGAGATCGCGCGCCAGATCGCCAATATCCAGCGTGCGAGCGAGGCGGGTCGCGCCGCGTCGCCGGACAGCGCAGCGGTTGAGGCCGGGCCTGCCTCCCCTGAGCGCAAGGCCGGGTCTGAGACTGCATCGCTATCGCTCGAAGCGGCGATCGCGCAGATTGCCGTGCGCCAGCAGCAACTCGATCGCGCCGCGCCGGGGCGCGCCGCGGCTGTGCCGCCGCAGCGCCGCGAGCCGGATTTCTCCTCGCTCCATCAGCAGCTTCTCTACATCACGAGCCAGATCGAATCGCTGCGTCCGCCGCAGGGTGTCGAGGAAGCGATCGCGCAGTTTCGCACCGAGCTTGCCGATATCCGTCAGGCGCTGACGCAGGCGCAGCCGGTGGTCGCCATCCAGTCGCTCGAAAACGAGATCCGCGCGCTGGCGCAGCGTATCGATCACAGCCGTGAGAATGGTGGGGACGCCACGACCTTGGGCGGCATCGAGCGGACGCTGGTGGACATTCGCGAGGCGTTGCGGGGATTGACGCCGGCCGAGCAACTGGCGGGCTTTGACGAGGCGATCCGCAGTCTGGGCAGCCGCATCGACAGCATCGTGCGGACCAGCGACGATCCGGCCGCGGTGCATCAGCTGGAGGACGCCATTTCGGCCTTGCGGTCGGTGGTCTCCAACATCGCCTCGACCGAGGCGTTGCAGCGGCTCAGCGCCGACGTGCAGGCGCTCTCCGGGCGGATCGATCAGCTCAGCCAGAGCGGCGGGCACGGCGCCGCCTTCGCCGCGCTTGAGCAGCGGATCGTTGGCATTGCCTCGGCTCTCGAAAGCAGGCCGCAGGCGGAAGCGGGCTTCAACGTCGAGGGCGGCCTGCGTGCGCTGTCCGATCGCATCGACAGCCTTCAGTCGGGGCGGGACGATCCCGATACGTTTTCGCGGTTCGAGCGCCGCATCGAGACGCTGCTCGAACGTCTCGAAGCCACCAACAACCGCTCCGCCGATTTCTCGCGCGTGGAGACCGGCCTTTCGGAAGTGCTGGCGCATCTCACCGCGCAGCGGGCGAGCATCGAGGCCCTGCAGCAGTCATCCGCACGGCAGGGGCTGGCCGGCGATGCGGCGTCGTCCGAGCCGGTGGCGATGGAGGCGATCAAGCGGGAGTTGTCCGATATCCGTTTCGTCCAGTCGGAAAGCGACCGGCTGACGCAGGACTCGCTTGAAGTGGTGCATACCACGCTCGGCCATGTGGTCGATCGGCTCGCCATGATCGAAGAGGATCTGCGCGGCGCAAAATCCGACAATCGCTCCGCCGGCCCCGTCGGCGGTTCGCCCAAGCCGTCCGATGCCCCGTCGCCAGGGCTTCCGCCACGTCCATTCCTGCCCAACCCGGTGACATCGGCTGCCCCGCAACCGCCACCGCCGCCGGACAGGCCGCGGCCAGATGACGCGCGCGCGGAGCCGGACGAGATCAAGGCGAAGCCGGACCAGGACAATCCGCAGGCCGGTCCGAGCGGCGCGAATGAGCGGGGCGAGCACGCCACGCTGACCTCGCCGCCTGCGGGGGTGGCGGTCAATGCCGCCCTGCCGCCGGATTTTCCTCTGGAGCCCGGCACCGGATTGCCGTCGCAGGCCTCGACCGCCGAACGGATTGCGGCTTCCGAAGCTGCTGTCAGCGAGATTGCGACGCCCCCGGCGCCGCAGACGACCTCCAGCTTCATCGCGGCTGCGCGGCGAGCGGCGCAGGCCGCGGCGGCGACGCCGGAAAAACCGCGCCGCGTGACAATGATAACCGAAGCGCCGCGCCGCGCTGTCGCGGCCGCGGCCGACGGTTCGTCCACGTTCACCTCGCGCATCCGCTCGCTGCTGGTGGGCACCGGCGTGATCGTTCTCGCGCTCGGAGGCTTCAAGATCGCGACCCTCACCATGGACCAGGGTGGAGAACTCGAACTGACGGCGCCGATCGCCATGGAAGATCTGGAAAACGCGCCGGAGCCGCCGACCGCTTCGATCACCACGCCACAACTGCCGAGGGCCGTTGCGCCGTCGGTGACGTCGCCCGTGCCGTTCGACCGGCAGGGACTGAGCGCGCCCGCATCGGTCCCCGCCACGACCGGCGCGGCGGCCCCTGCGCTTGCGGAAGAAAACGCGTCGATCCCTCATGCGGCTGCTCCGTCGGCCAAGGACGCCAGCCGCGTCACGGTGGCGATCCCTGCGTCGGAACGGCTGCCCGACGGCATCGGCGGGCCGGGATTGCGCGCGGCCGCCTTGCGCGGCGATCCGGCCGCCGCCTATCAGATCGCCGTCAACTATGCTGAGGGCAAAGGCGTCGCCGCCAGCTATGACGAAGCCTTCAAGTGGTACCAGCGCGCGGCCGACGGCAATCTGGCGCCGGCGCTGTTCCGTGTCGGCAGCTTCTACGAGAAGGGCCTCGGGGTGAAGAAGAACCTCGAGACCGCGCGCAGCTATTACCGACGCGCCGCGGACCGCGGCAACGCCAAGGCGATGCACAATCTCGCGGTGCTCGATGCCGACGGCGGCGGCAACGGCGCCGACTATCGCAGCGCGGCGCAGTGGTTCCGGATGGCCGCGATGTTCGGCATCGCCGACAGCCAGTACAACCTGGCCATCCTCTATGCGCGCGGCATCGGCGTCGAGCAGAACCTCGCCGAATCCTACAAGTGGTTCAGCCTCGCGGCTGCCCAGGGAGATGTCGACGCCGGCAACAAGCGGGACGAAATCGCCAAGCGGCTCGATGCGCAGTCGCTCGCGGCGGCGAAGCTCGCGGTCCAGACCTTCACGCCGGAGCGCCAGCCCGACGAGGCGGTCAATGTTCCGGCCCCGCCCGGCGGCTGGGATGCCGTCGGCGAGACGCGGCGCAAGGCCAGGACGGTGGCGATGCATCGCGCCGCTCGCTGACGCGCCGACTGCAAAGGGCGTTCGCGTTCGCGTCCGGGCTGCGACACGTTGACCAAATCGGCAGACTCGATCCGTTCGCGTGGAGGCGATTGACCGCGCGCCGATTTTCTTAACCTTCTACTCGACATTATCGGGTATGCAGCATTACGGCGCGCCATCTTGGGCGCGGCTCCGCCATGCTCAGGATGCGCCGGATCGTTTCAGTCGGCCAACCGAAGCAGGCAAACGTGCAAATCTACCTCCCGATCGCTGATATTCCGGTCAGCATGTTCCTCCTTCTGGCGATGGGGATGGCGGTCGGTTTCGTGTCCGGCATGTTCGGTATCGGTGGTGGATTTCTGCTGACGCCGCTGTTGATCTTCGTTGGCATCACGCCGGCCGTCGCGGTGGCCACGGTCACCACCCATATCGCCGCCTCGTCGTTTTCCGGCGCGTTGTCGTACTGGCGAAAGCGGGCGGTGGATCCCGCGCTCGCGCTCGTCCTGCTGATCGGCGCCGTTGTCGGAACGGGGATCGGCGTCTGGCTCTTCACGTTGCTGCGCCGGCTTGGACAGCTCGATCTGATCATCGCGCTGTCCTATGTCGTTCT
>JBEBWH010000167.1:0-7054 GCA_040392305.1 Bradyrhizobium sp.
GCGTACATGCGCGCCCTTGCCGGTGCGCTCGCGCTGATAGAGCGCGGTGACGATCACGCCGTAGAGTGCCATCGCGCACGGGTGGTCGCCCATGCCCGGCATCGAGCGGGCGGGAATCGCCTTTTCGCCGTCGCGGACGAGGTCCATCAGGCCGGATCGCGCCCACCACGCATTGCTGTCGAAGCCCGGCTTGTTGGCTTCCTCGCCGGTCTCGCCGTAGCCGGTGAAGGAGGCGTAGATCAGCCGCGCGTTGAGCGGCGTCAGGTCGTCGTGGCGGATGCCGAGCCGTGCGCGCACCGCCGGCGGAAAGTTGGTGATGAACACATCGGCGTCGGCCACCAGCCGGCGCAGCACTGCTTGCCCTTCCGGCGTGCCGAGGTCGAGCGCGAGACTGCGCTTGTTGCGGGACTCCAGCATCCACGCGTAATTCTGATCGCTGATCGGATAGCCCGGCAGTTGCGGCAGGTTGCGATAGGGATCGCCGGCGCCGGGCGGCTCGATCTTGATCACGTCCGCGCCGAAGTCGGACAGCACGGTGGCCGCAGCCGGCGCCGCGATGAAGCTGGCGCAATCGATCACCTTGAGGCCCGCGAAAATGCCGTCCATTTGCAGTGTCTCTCCCAAACCGTTTTCTTGTTGCCGCCGGTTGCCCGGCCGGGGCTGTTGACGACATTTGATCCGCGTTGGCCGCGCGATGCAACCCGCTTCCACAGCCGTCGCGCCGCATCGGCTTGGCAGGCCGATGGCGATTGGCTAGCCTTCATGGATGAAGCTTCTGCCCAACTGGAAAATCGCGATCCGGAGCATGGCGGCCGCCGTGCTGGCGCTGCCGCTCATCGCGGCGACCGCGGAGCGTGGCGCGGCGTCGGATCTGACGCGGGAAATTTCCCAGCTCTACAGCTCCGTGTCGATCCTGCCGCCGAGCGCGCGCGGCATGACGATCTGCTACGGGTTCGTGTGCCGACGTCGCGCGGCGCTCGATTTCTCCGCGGCGGATCGCAGCGCGTTGTCGCGCATTCTTGCCGCCGGACGGAATTCACCGGCAGCGGAGCGGCGCGCGATTCAGAAAGCCGTGGTGTGGTTCGATCGCAAGGTCGGTCCGTCGATCGGCACCGACAAGCGCGTGGCGCGCGCCGATTTCCGCACGGGCCGCGATCAGGCCAATTTCGATTGCTGGGACACCACCCGCAACACCACGAGCTTGCTCTTGGTGCTGAAGCAGTGGGGCCTGCTCAGGCATCACGACGTCGGCGATCCGCGCTATCGCGGCAACACGCTACGGCTGCAGACGCCGCACAACACCGCGGTCGTCATCGAACAGAAGTCCCGCCGCGAATGGGTGGTGGATATGTGGACGCGCGCCTACGCCGAACTCCCCGACGTGATGCCGGTGGAGCAATGGCTGAAGGAAAACTGACGGCCGGCTTTCGGTCGTGCCCGGCGCCGGTCGGCCTGTCGAGGCGGACCGGTCGCTGCAAGCCTCGCCTGCGCCGATGCGGCAGGCTGTCCCGATTATCCCGCACACTTGTCTTGAGAGACCTGTCCCCGCCGCGAGATTGGCCTCTCGTGCTTGCCTCTTTTGGGAGACTTGTTTGGGAGACTTGTTTGCGAGACTTGCGGCGAAGCCGGAAGACGGCTCGCCGGTCAAGCTGCGTCGGGTCTATCGGAAGCGCAACACGTGCGATGCGGGGAGGAGCAAAGGCCCCTCAGACCTTGAGGTTTTCCGCCGACGTTCTGCCGCGGTTGGCGATCTCTTCGTATTCGACCGTCTGGCCTTCGTTCAGCGAAGCAAGGCCGGCTTTCTGAACCGCCGAGATGTGGACGAAGATGTCCTTGCCGCCATCGCTCGGCTGGATGAAGCCATAACCTTTGGTGGGATTGAACCACTTCACGATTCCTGTAGGCATTCCGTCAACTCCACGAAATCATCATCATGAGCCAAAGCCGCTCCCCCATGGGAAGCGGAGCCGCTGACAATAAGCAGTTTGCCGGCGTCTTAATAGATGGAAACAGCATCGCATGCTTTGATGTATTCTCGTTGCATCTATAAGGCGTCTGGCAGCCCGATTGACAGCAGACGGAGTTGTCGGAAAAATTCCGTCCCCGTTGCCCTCCAGGGATACGATCCGGTCGCGGATCGGCAAGCGTCGCATGGCGAGCCTCACCTCTGACGATCCGGTGTCCGCGTTGCGCTCGCGTGCAGGCTGGCTGCTGCTGGGCGGCTTCACGGTGATGCGCATGATCTATGCCGCGGTCGCCGATCTGCGCACCGACGAAGCCTATTACTGGACCTGGTCCAAGGAAAATGTGCTGTCGTATCTCGATCATCCGCCGATGATCGCGTGGTTCATCCGCGGTGGCACGGCATTGTTCGGCGATACGCCGTTCGGCGTGCGGTTCGCCTGCCTGCTGGCGATGCTGGTGGCGCAGCTCTTTCTGGCCGATATTGTGCGGCGCGTCACCCGCGACTGGACCGTCACGCTGCTGGCGCTGTTGATGTTCGACGCGGCGCTTTACTACGGCCTGTTCATGGCGAAGATTGCGCCGGACGTTGCGCTGATCCCGTTCGCGCTCGGCATGATCTGGGCGCTGGTGCGGCTGTGGCAGACGCAGGACGGTCGCTGGTGGCTCGCGGTCGGCGCGTTCGGCGGCCTTGCGGCGCTGTCGAAATATACGGTCGTGTTTTTTCTGCCCGGCATTGCCGCTTTTACGCTGGTGCCCGCATGGCGGCGGCGCTGGCTGTTCAGTCCGTGGCTGTGGGGCGGCGTGGTGCTGGCGCTTGTCCTGTTCTCCCCGGTGCTGGTGTGGAACGCACAGAACGACTGGGTCTCGTTTCGCTTTCAGTTCGTCCGCGCGGCGGCGGATCATGCCATGACGCTGCGCACGCTCGGCGATTTCCTCGGCGTCCAGCTGGTGATGGTGGGGCCGGTGCTGTTGCCGGTGCTGATCGGCGGCGTGGTGCTCACCGCCTGGCGCGGCTGTCGCAGGCGCGATCCGCTGGCGCTGCTGCTGGCGGGAGGCGTGCTGGTGCCGTTCGCCTATTTCCTCTGGAAGTCGCTGACGCTGCGCATCGGCGACACCTGGCCGATGTTCATCTGGCCGGTGGCGGTGGTCGCCTCGGCGATCAATCTCGACGGTCTGCGCCGTGAGCAGGGTGAGGCCTCATGGATGACGCGGTCGGCGCAATGGTGGGCGCGCGTCGCGGTCGGCTCCGGAATGTGCCTCGTCGTGGCGGTGTTTCTCTACTATACGGCGGGCGGCTGGCCGGGGTTCGGCCGGTTCGATCCGATCGGCAAGGAGGAGGGCTTCGCGGACATCGCCGCGCAGGCCGAGCGCGCGATGGCGCAGACCGGCGCGACCTGGATCGCCACGACGAACTATCGCACTTACGCCATGCTGCGTTGGTGCATGAAGGATCGCGTGCCGGTCGTGCAGATCAACGAGCGCAGCCGCTTCATCGGCTTCCGCGCGCCGGACATGAACAGGATCGCCGGCCATACCGGCCTTTACGTCTCCCGCGCCGCGCTGGTCGGCGACATGGCCTGGAGCATGACCACGGCGGTGCGCAAGCCGGTCCGGACCATCGAGCAGCATTGGCGCGGCGTCGTGGTCGATACCTATGTGCTGGAGACGATCAGCGGCTGGTCGCCGGTGCTGACGCCGCCGCCGCAATCGCCGCTCTATCGATGGCCGTCGCTGGCGCAGATCAGCGATGCGCGGGGCTGGTCATGAGGCATCGGGCGCGTCCTGCCCCTGCCGGCGCAGTAGATCCTTGGCGAGGTCGGTGAGCGAGGGGCGCGGCAGCACCGTGAACGGCAGCGGCCGCGTCACTTCGATGGCGGCAAGCCCGAGCCGCGCGGTCAGGAGCCCGTTGAGGATGCCTTCGCCGAGCCGCGCGGACAGCTTGGCCGCGACGCCATGGCCGAGCATCTGCTGCACGACGCTGTCGCTCGCCGCCATGCCGCCGGTGATGGCCAGATGCGAAATCGCCTGACGCATCAGCGCGAGCAGCTGGAGCGTGCCGGGTCGCCCGCCATAGAGCCGCGACAGCTGCCGCAACAGCCGCAGCGCCGCCACCAGCACGAACAGGATGTCGATCAGCGCGCGCGGGCTGACCGCGGTGACGATCGAGACGCGCTGCGCCGCGACCGAGACGAGGCGGCGCGCCTCCTGATCGAGCGGCGTCATCAGTTCGCGCTCGGCAAGGCGGATCAGGTCGGCGCCGTCGATGATGTCGCCGATATGGCCCTGAAGCTGGGTGCGCCCGCGCGCCAGCCGCGGATTGTCCTGCGCGAGCTTGAGGAGGTCGCGCACGATGCCGTCTGCCGCGGAGCGGTCGTCGGCGGCCAGCGCCTGCGCGGCGCGGGCGTGCATATGCTCGATGGTGGCGAGCCGCATCAGCCCCAGCGCCTCGCGGACGACGATGGCGATCAGCGCCACAGTGACCACTGCCGCCAGCACGATGCCGAGATAGCCGAAGCCCTGATTGCGGGCGAACAGATCCTCGACAAGGTTGACGACGCCGAGGCCCGCGCCGAGCAGCACCAGCCCGCCGAGCGCGGCCCAGAACACCACGCCCCAGCGGAAGCGGCGGCGCACCGGGATGAACGGCTCGTCGAGCGGCGCCGGCAGCGTCGTCGCGTCCGCCTCCGGCACGATGCGCACGCCGCCGCGCAGGCCGTGCGAATGGTCCTCGCCGGGGTCCATCACCACGACCTGCGGATCGTCGAGCTTGAAGGTCGCGGGGCGGCGCGGGGGCTGCGCGGTCATTGCAGGCGGTCTCCGATCAGGAATTGCAGCGCACGGTCGAGGCGGATGTGGGGCAGCGCGGGCTCTTCGCCGGGCGTCGCGACGAGTTGCGGCGGGCGGAAGCGCAGAAAGCGGAAATCGGCCTCGTCGGGCGTCGTGCTGGTGAGGCCGCGAAAGCTTGCGCCATCCTTGAGGAAGGCCGTGATATCGGTCGGCAGGTCGCCGGGAAAGGTGGCCACCTCGGTCTCGCCGTCGAAGGTCTCCAAGCCGGCGCGCTCGCCCTTTTCCGGCACACCGAGAATGGCGGGCAGCGTGTCGCGGCCGCGCCGGACCTGCGCCTCGCGGGTGGCGCGCACCGCGGCGATGGCGACCACGTCCACCGTCGCGCCGGCGAATTCCGCGCGCTGCGCGGCCTGTTCCACCATGCCCTTGAGGATGGCCTCCAGCCGGTCGTGGCTGGTGCGGTGCAGATGGTCGGCCTTGGTCGCGGCGAACAGGATGCGGTCGATGCGCGGGCGCAGGAGCGAACTGAAGAACGTCGTGCGCCCGACGCGGAAGCAGTCGAGGATGCCGGCCAGCGCTGCTTCGAGATCGTGCACCGCCTGCGGCCCGGCATTGAGCGCGGCGAGCGCATCGACCAGCACGATCTGGCGATCGAGCCGGCTGAAATGGTCGCGGAAGAACGGCCGCACCACCGCGCTCTTGTAGGCCTCATAGCGCCGCCGCATCATCGCCCACAGCGAGCCGTCCGGTGCGCTGCCCTTGGGCGGCAAAGCAAGCGGCGCGAAGGTCAGGGCCGGGGAGCCCGCGAGATTGCCGGGCATCAAAAAGCGCCCCGGCGGCAGCAGGCTCATGGCGTAGCGCTCGTCGCGGCAGGCGCGCAGATAGCCGGTGAACAGCTTCGCGGCCGCAAGCGTCGCAATCTCGTCCTGCTTCGCCAGCGGATCGAGCGTCGCCAGATACGCGCGCCATTCACGCGCCAGCTCGTCGCGCGGCGGCTCATTCGACAGCGCCAGCGCTTCCGCCGACCAGTCCTCGTAGGATTTCGCCAGCAGCGGCAGGTCGAGCAGCCATTCGCCGGGATAATCGACGATATCGAGCGTGAGCCGGCTCACGGCGCGATTGTGGCGCTGATAGTCGATGACGAGCCGCAATTCGCTGATGTCCACGGTCGATTGCGGCCAGCGCCGCTCCTCGACCAGCGCCTTGACGTAACTCTCGTAATCGAACCGCGGAACGGTGTCGTTCGGCTGCGGCGCAAGCTCCGCCTTGGCGATGCGGCCGGTTGCGAGCGACTCGAACACCGGAAAGCGGCCGCCGCGCAACAGCCCGTGGATCAGCGCGGTGATGAACACCGTCTTGCCCGCGCGCGACAGCCCGGTGACGCCGAGCCGCACGGTGGGATGAAACAGATTGTCGCTGTAATCGAGGATGGCCCTCGCCGACAGGCGCGCCTCTTCGATGAGGTCGGAGAAACTGGGAGCCATCGCGGGCGGGGGTCCTCGCTTGCCGGATAAAGAACAGTTGAACCGATCGGGCGCCCTGCGACAACAAATTGTCGTAACGGCACTGCAAAACTGGCGACGATCGCGGCGAAATCAAGTTCCCGTAGAGGCGAGAGACGTGTCGAGAGGCGTGCGATGGCGGTTTTCAGGTTCAAGACTCGTATGCGCGATCCGCGGCAGGCCATCGCCGGAGCCGTGGCCTGGAACTACGACCGCGCCGAACTGGTCGCCGATGGCGTGGTTCACGGGCTCGGGGTTGGTTGCGGGCTGGTCGCGGCGACCGCGCTGGTGACGCTGACCGGCGTTTACGCCTCGCCGTCGGATGTCGTGACCGTGTCGATCTATGTCGCGGGCCTGCTCGCGATGCTCGGACTGTCGGCGGCCTATAATCTGTGGCCGGTGTCGCCGGTCAAATGGCGGCTGCGCCGGTTCGACCATTCCGCGATCTATGTGCTGATCGCGGCGACCTACACGCCTTTCATGCTTCAGGTGAAGCATAACGCGCTGGCGGCCGGCCTGCTGGTCGGCCTGTGGTGCATCGCCGCGACCGGCGTCGTGGTCAAGGTCGTTTTCCCCGGCCGGTTCGATCGCCTGTCGGTCGGGCTCTATCTCTTGATGGGGTGGAGCGGCGTCATGATCTACGATCAGGTGGTGGCGGCGCTGCCCGATTCGTCGCTGGTGCTGATCGTGGCCGGCGGCATGCTCTACACGCTGGGCGTCGTCTTCCATATCTGGCAGCGCTTGCGCTTCCAGAACGCCATCTGGCATGCTTTCGTGCTGCTGGGCGCGAGCTGTCACTA
>JBEBWH010000168.1:0-6981 GCA_040392305.1 Bradyrhizobium sp.
GCGGGATCGGCATGAAGTTGATGTCGAAGCCCGGACCGGTGGTCAGGCGCTCGTCCACATTCGGGGTGCGGAATGCGCGCGCGGCGCGGCCGAACACTGCGAAGTTGTTGTTGAAGCGGTGATCGATGCCGACATGCAGCGCGTAGTTGTTCTCATCGGTGTCGAGCGGGGTGTGCTGCGCATCGAATGCGCCCGGCGCCAGCGGATTGAAGGTGTCGCGCGCGCTCAGGCTGGTGCGCTGCCAGCGGCCGCCATAGGAAAAATCCGTCGTCGGCGCGAGGCCGAGGGTCTGCTGCCAGTAGGCGGCGAAGGAGCGCTGCTTGAGATTGTAGATATGAATCGGCGCGGTGCTCTGGAACTGGCTGCGATTGGAATCGTAGGTTGCGTCGTAATAGTCGAGCCCGGTCAGGATGCGCGAGCGCAGCCCGAACATGTCGCCCTTGATGTCGAGCCGCGGCGTCAGCGACCAGGTCTGCAGCTTGCTGTCGACATAGGCTTCGGCGAACGGGCTGAAGAAGCCGGCCTGCTGTTTCTTGTCGCGCACGCCGCCGTCCACGATCAGGTCGGCGCCGTCCCAGAGGCGATAGGTGAAGCCCGCGGTGGCGTTGACGCCCTGCTTGTCGGCATAGTCGCGCGGCGTCGAGGTGCCGCGCCGGTCGGTCAGCAACTGGTTGATGCCGAGGGTGGGATTGACCGAGCGCGGGCCGGGCAGACCAAGCCGCTGGTCGTCGGCCGAGACGTTGAAGAAGGCCGAGAACTCAGGCCCGGTATAGCGGATTTCGCCGAAGCCGTTCTGCTGCGACAGATGATTGTTGGCGCGATAGCCGTCGGAGGTGATCGCATTGCCGTAAACGGTTGCCGAGAACGGCCCGGAGTTGAAGCTGCCCGACACATTTCCTTCGCGCCGGTTGAACGAGCCGACGCCGCCTTCGGCCCGCATCGTCGCCGGCTTGCCGGTGTCGGCCGCCGTCCTGGTGACGATGTTGATGACGCCGCCGACCGCGTTGTCGCCATAGAGCACCGCGCCGCTGTTGCCGCGCGTCACTTCGATGCGCTCGATGGAGTCGCGCGGAATGGTGGTGAAATCGACGCCGGCGAGATCGAGATCGTTGACCCGCCGGCCATTGACGAGCACCAGCGTGTTGGCGGTCGCGAACGCGCCGAAGCCGCGCAGATCGACGCTCGTGCCGGCGCCGCCGACGCCGCCATAGAGGCTGTGGAGCTGCACGCCCGGCACCTGCGCAATGACCTCCTGCAGCGACGCGGCCGGCGAGCGCGCGATATCTTCGGCGGTGATGACGCTGGTGGACGCGCCGGTGATGTTGTTTCCGAACAGCCGGCTGGCGGTGACGTTCAGCGTCGGCAGCATTTCGCTCTGCTGCGCTTGCGCGAAGGCCGGCACGACCATCGCGGTGGTGAGCAGCAGCGCGGCAGCCAGCGGGCTGTAGCGCGAGGATGTTATGAAGGACGTCCGCATCGTGGTTCTCCGCCGATCCCGGCAAGCGCGGAGATCGCCGGCGTGGCGCGCAGGCATGACGACGGGGCCGGTGCAGCGCTGCGCCGGCTGGTCGATTGATGCCTGAGAAAACGAGCCAAAGGCCGATCTTCCGCAAAGGTTGCACAAGTCACCGCTGCGGAAGGCCCGCCCCAAGCGCACAACCCCGTGCGCCGGAAGGATGACGGGCTCAGGCAGGTCTCCTGGCTTGCGGGTCGTCGCTGTTGTCCGCCTTCCCGCGCGTCGCCTTGACGGCTTCGCTCAGTGGCATTGTGGACAACGGCTTACCGCTGACAGTTGCGGGGGCAGCTCCGGACTGGTCCCGGCGGATCGCACTGGATTCCATCGGGACGACACCGGATTCCCTATTCGCCGGCTCGCGCCGGCACCTGGGCCGTGGTTCCAATCAACCGTGAGGCCCTGACATTGTCAACGCGGGAGCCGGGATGGAGGAGGTCCCGTGTGGACTTCCGCGGACGGCGTGGCAATTCGGTGACATGCTCCCGTCAGGCGAGGGCGTCCAGCGGACGCCTGCGCGGGTGGTGCTCGATTCGGAATCCCGGGACTCGAAGTTGCCGCCTCGCGCAAGGCGGCATGGAAAAAACAAATGGCGTGACCGGACCGTGTTCGTCCGCTCAAATCTCGACATGGAACATACGATTCGAGAATCGCATGGCGGTGCGCGCGGACAGGTCAGCCTCGGTTTGACGCTGACGGTTGTGCTGGCGGTGGCCTGCCTTGCCAACGCGCTCTGCCTTTACGCCTATATCTGACGGCCGCGCCGTTCGCGGCGGAACGTTCGGCGGTCCCGGCCGTCCAATGGACCAGTCGCGGTCCCGGCCCATGGCCGTTCGTTACGGAAGCGTTAGCACTTTCGATTGCATTGTTCGGGATCGGATTGCCGGAAGGAGGACGAGCATGCGTTCCCGCAGCTTCACGTCGCCAACCGCAGAGGCGTTTCTCGGCGTCGCCATCGCCGGACTGGCCGCGCTCACTCTGGCGCTGCTGATCGTCGCCTTCGCTTAAGCCGCGGATCGGATGTCCAGTCTTTCGGGGCTGGCGTCGGCGGAGAGGATCGAGCGGCTTCAGTTCGCTGGTTCGCCAATATCGCCAAAGCGAGTTGCCCGTTTCAGGCGACATCCATGGCACTCTGTCGATATGCGACGGCGACAGGTGATTTCCGCCTGCACGATTTGTTTGCTGATCGCGGGATGTCGTAATCATAGCGATCTGCATCGCAGCCAACAAAAAAGTCCCGCCATCGCTGACGGGACCCTTCCTTGCAACCAGCCCAGTACATCCGTGGGCCGCTCGCGTCGCTCAATCAGATGAGTGACAGGTTTTCTGCGCTGGTCTTGCCGCGCATCTGGTCGGTCTTCGCTTCGAACGAAAGCTTCTGACCCTCGCCCAGGCCGGTCAAGCCTGCACGTTCAACCGCGCTGATATGCACGAACACATCGCTTCCGCCATTGTCGGGCTGGATGAAACCAAAGCCCTTCTGACCGTTAAACCACTTCACGATACCTGTAGCCATAACTTCTCTCCTCGAGCACACGCGCTCATCGTCCCGCACGACGCTCGTGCAGGGTGATTCAATCTCAGCGATGTCCAAGGAAAAGGCCCGAAGGCGCGCTTACAAGGCAATGCTAACAAATCGAACAATGTCGATCCTACAGGCCGCCGAGAGAATAGCAAGCGATCAATTGTGTTCACTTAGGGGCTATCTCGCCAAAGGTGGCATTCTTGCGTTGCGTGCCTATATAGACTGAATGAATATCAAACCGCTTAGTCTCAAGACTCAGGCCTTGCGTAAGCGGCAGCGTCAGGCTGCCGAACAGGGCGTCAAGGCATTGGCTCAATATGAAGCGGACGGCGTTGCCATCCGAAAGAATATGGCGCGACTTCGCGCGCTGAGGCTTGCTAAGGAAGCCGAAGCTACCGCTGGCGATCCGCAGCCCCAATCCTTATTGGCAAAGCTCCGCAAATGATGCGGAGGATGTGACCAAGCGGTAGGCGATGCTCCGAACCGTTCGGTCTGTATCTGGCTGTGGGCTCGCCGTGTTGACGGAGAGGCTTTCGGTATGACCGGACCGTTCTGGGTGGCGGTTCGAGAGGCACTCCTGCTTGGGCATGCGGACTGCTTGGTTGCGCTCGGCCGATCGGTGGGTTCGCAGGTAGAAGCCGCGTAGAGAACATCGCGACTGGTTGTTCCTGATTTCTGGCCGGCCGCGAGTGTCGGTGATTACCGCCGAGGCTGCTCGCTCCGGGCTCGGTTTTCCCCGCAACAGTGCCGGAAATATAAAAGTTCCATGGTGCCGGCGGAGAGGATCGAACTCCCGACCTTCGGTTTACAAAACCGCTGCACTACCGCTGTGCTACGCCGGCGCGGCCCCACAGCTAGCAGCGCTTTTCCGGCAGGACAAGGCCACCTTAACGAAACGATACCCCGATCCTCGGCAATTGAGGGGCGGGCCGATGCAGCGTGTTAGGCTTACCGGCAGAATCGCCGGGAGCTTTAACCCGTCGCCCGAGCGTCCGCATTATAGTCCGCGCGAAAGGACAGGGAACGATGCGGACAATCCTGGCGGCAGCCGTGCTGATCGGCGGAACCTGGGCGGCGTGGGCCGACGAGGCTCCGGCGGTGGCCGTACCCAATCGCCCGGACATGCCGATCGTCGTCTATGGCTGCGACGCCGCCTATGCGGTGATCGAAAGCGAATGGGGACTGGCCAAGAACGTCCGTATCCAGCCGGTGGTGTATGGCTGCCGCGCGCCTCATCCGCGCGCCGTGGGCCACTATTACCCGACCGCCGGCCGCGTGCCGGGCTATGGCCGCCTCGAAGTCGAGCCGCCCGCCAATCGCGCGCTGCCGCCGCGCGCCGAAAGCTATCGGCGCTCATGGTCGGCGCAATCGGCTCCTCCGCTGGTGCAGCCGCAGGTGCCGATGAACCCGCCTGAGATCATTCTCGCCCCGCAGCTCGGTGGATCGATCGACCGGCCCCGGATGTGAGGAGGCCGGCCGGTTCTACCGGCCTGACGACGGGCGGATCGCTACAACGATAAAAAGGCCGACAGGAGAATAACGATGCGTCAGACGATCAAGGGACTGGTTGCGACCTTCGCCGTGCTGGGGGCGGGTATCGTTCCGGCGATGGCGTGCGGCGGCTATGGCTGCTCGCCCTGCGGGGTGACGGCGCTGCTTTCGCCATGCGGCTATGCGCCGGGCTATTACGGCTACGGCTACAGCTACGACGCTTACGGTTACAATGGCTACGGCTATGTCGACTATGAGCGGCTGCCGCGGATCGCGGTGCCGCGCTGGCGGGCCGTGCCGCAATATTACCATGTCGATCAGGGGCCGGCCTATAGCGGGCCGGGCAACTTCGCGCCGTATCCGCTCTATCGGGAACAGGCGGTGGGCTCCCGCCGGATCTACAATGGGGGCTATGCCTATACCGGCGGGCCTTACGCCAATGCCATGCATCATCACTATGTCGGTGCGCCGGCCTGGCATGGGCCGGTGGTCTACCGCTACCGCGCCGGCCGGCTGGTGCATCGGCACGCGCCGCATGCGCATCGTCACCATCGCCACCATCATGCGGCGGCGCATCGCGCAGGCGTGCGGTCGGCCTATCGCGGCCCGCGTGTGATCCAGGCGCAGCCGGTTCGCTGAGCGCCGGCCGGGGGCGCTACACCTTGACGTTGTCGATCAGCCGCGTGGTGCCGAGCCGCGCGGCGACCAGCAATCGCAGCGGGCCGTCCTTGATCGACTTGACCGGAGCCAGCGTTTCGACGTGGCGGGCTTCGAGGTAGTCGACCTTGAAGCCGGCGCGGCTGATCTCCTGCTTGCCCTTTCTCATCGCGGTTGCGACGGTGGCCCCGTCGCGCAGCCGTGCGGCGCATTGCTTCAGCGTGCGATAGAGCACAGGCGCGGTGCGGCGCTCCCCGGGCGAGAGATAGACGTTGCGCGACGACATCGCGAGCCCGTCGCGCTCGCGCACCGTCGGCACGCCGACAACCCGCACGCGCAGGTCGAGATCGCGCGCCATCCGGGTGACGACCTTGAGCTGCTGATAGTCTTTCTCGCCGAATATCGCGATATCGGGCGCGACCTGCGTGAACAGCTTGGTGACGACGGTGGCGACGCCGCCGAAGAAGTGTGGCCGGAACCGGTCTTCAAGCCCGGCGAGCGCAGGCCCTTCGGGAGCGACGCGGGTGGCGAAGCCGTCGGGGTACATTGTTTTCGCGTCCGGGTTCCAGATCACGTCGACCCCTTCCGCGGCGAGCTTGGCGGCGTCGGCCTTGAAGGTGCGCGGATAGGACGCCAGATCTTCATGCGGGGCGAACTGCGTGGGGTTGACGAAAATCGACACCACTACCCGGTCGGCGCGGCGCCGCGCCAGCCGGACCAGATTGATGTGGCCTTCATGCAGGGCGCCCATCGTCGGCACCAGTGCGACGGAGGCGCCTTTCGCGCGGAAGCCGTCGACCGTTAGGCGCAGCGCCGGGAGCGCGCGCACGACGGCGAGGGAGGAGGAGGCGGATTTTGCTGGCATGCCGGGTCCAAGGGGCGGGAATCGAATGGCGCGAACCCTATCCAAACGCGGGTGGCGCGCCAAGCCGCGGGAGCGTCATCCGCCCGTCATCGTTTTGTTGAATGAAAGGCGCTGCCCGCAGGGACATCTTTGCAGCGGAACTGTGCGGCGCACAATATTTTGCCAGACATGTGCAGAATTTTGGGCTTCCTCGCCGGATATCGCCACCCTATATCTTATAGCGAGTGCAAGAGTTTACACGGTGCCCGATCAGTTCAAGGAGAACTTCGGAAGGGTTGGATGCAGTTGCCATGAGACGTGCAATTCTGGTCGCATTGTCGCTTGTCCTGTTCGCCGGCGTTGCCTACGCCTCGGTGAACCAGTGGGCGATCCGTCATGACACGCTGGAGCTGTATGATGCGTCCCGGCAACGGCCGGTGACGGTCAACCTCGCCGTGCGCCGCGATATCGAGATGCGCGCCAATGCCGGCATGATGACCATGCCGGTGGCCATCATCAATCACGGCTATACGGTGAGGTCGTCGGAGTATTCTTTCATCGCCAACGTGCTGGCGACCCGCGGCTATCTCGTCGCCAGCATCCAGCACGACCTGCCGACCGATGCGCCGCTGTCGCAGACCGGCCCGCTCTATGTCGGGCGCATGCCGATGTATGAACGCGGCATGGCCAATATCCTGTTCGCGATCGGTGAGCTGAAGAAGGTCGAGCCGCAGGCGGACTACGGCAAACTGACGCTGCTTGGGCACTCCAACGGCGGTGACATCTCGATGTTCTTCGCCGGTCGCCACCCCGAGATGGTGACGCGTGTGGTCACGCTGGACAATCTGCGCGTGCCGTTCCTGATGAGCGGACGTCAGAAGATTCTGTCCTTCCGTTCGAACGACTGGAAGCCGGATCCTGGCGTGGTGCCGGGCGACGAACTGTGCAAGG
>JBEBWH010000169.1:0-6969 GCA_040392305.1 Bradyrhizobium sp.
CGATCTGGTGCGCGAAAAGAAGATCGAGGGCATCTCCGATCTGCGCGACGAGTCGGACCGCGACGGCTTCCGCGTCGTGGTCGAGCTCAAGCGCGACGCGATGCCGGAGGTCGTGCTCAACCAGCTCTATCGCTACACGCCGTTGCAGAGCAATTTCGGCGTCAACTCGGTGGCGCTCGACGGCGGCCGTCCGCTGACCATGAACCTCAAGGATATGCTGACGGCCTTCGTCGCGTTCCGCGAGCGCGTGGTGACGCGGCGCACCAAGTTCCTGCTCGGCAAGGCGCGCGACCGCGCCCATATCCTGGTCGGTCTCGCCATCGCGGTGGCCAATATCGACGAGGTGATCCGCGTCATCCGCACCTCGCCCGATCCGGCGACCGCGCGCGACATCCTGATGTCGCGCGACTGGCCTGCGCGGGACGTGGCGACGATGATCACGCTGATCGACGATCCGCGTCATCGTCTTGCGGAAGATGGCACGGCACGGCTTTCGCTCGAACAGGCAAAGGCCATTCTCGATCTGCGGCTGCAGCGCCTGACCGCGCTGGGGCGTGACGAGATTTCGCAGGAGCTCGACAAGCTCGCCGTGGAGATCGCCGACTATCTCGACATCCTGCGCTCGCGCGCCCGCGTGCAGGAGATCGTCAAGACGGAACTCAGCGCGGTGAAGGACGAGTTCGCCACGCCGCGCCGTACCGTCATCCTCGATCAGGAAGGCGAGATCGAGGACGAGGACCTGGTCGACAATCTCGACATGGTCGTGACTGTCTCTCACGCCGGTTACATCAAGCGCGTCCCGCTTTCGACCTATCGCGCCCAGAGGCGCGGCGGCAAGGGCCGCTCGGGCATGCAGACGCGCGACGAGGATTTCGTCGCAAAGCTGTTCTCGGCATCGAACCATACGCCGGTGCTGTATTTCTCCTCGCTTGGCCGCGTCTATAAAGAGAAGGTGTGGCGTCTGCCGGAAGCGGCGCCGCAGGCGCGCGGCAAGGCGCTCATCAACATTCTGCCGCTGGAGCAGGGCGAGCGCATCACCACCATCATGCCGCTGCCCGAGGACGAGTCGTCGTGGGGCAACTATGACGTGATGTTCGCCACCACCGGCGGCACGGTCCGGCGCAACAAGCTGTCGGATTTCGTCGATGTCCGCCGATCCGGCATCATTGCGATGAAGCTGGCTGAAGGCGAGGCCATCGTCGACGTGCAGATCTGCACCGAGCGCGACGACGTGCTGCTGACGGCGGCGGGCGGCCAGTGCATCCGCTTCGCGGTCACCGAGGTGCGCGTGTTCCAGGGCCGCACCTCCATGGGCGTGCGCGGCATCGCGCTGGCGGAGGGCGACCGCGTGATCTCGATGGCGATCCTGCGCCACGTCGATGCCGATGCCGAAGAGCGCGCCGCCTATCTGCGCCGCGCCAATGCGGTGCGGCGTGGCGAGGTGGTGGACGAGGAGGCCAATGGCGGCGACGGCGAAGAGGCGTCGGGCGCGATGGAGCTCGGCGAGGCGCGCTATGTCGAGATGTCGGCCAACGAGCAGTTCGTGCTGACCGTCAGCAACAACGGCTATGGCAAGCGGACATCGTCCTACGAGTACCGCACCACCGGACGCGGCGGCAAAGGCATCGTCGCGATGTCGGTCAACGAGCGCAACGGCCCGCTCGTGGCGTCATTCCCGATCGAGGATGCCGACCAGATCATGCTCGTCACCGACAAGGGCCAGCTGATCCGCTGTCCGGTTGAGGGGATCCGCATTGCGGGGCGCTCGACGCAGGGCGTGATCGTGTTCAATACGGCGGATGAGGAGCACGTTGTCTCGGTCGAGCGCATTCTCGAAGATTCCGAGAATGGCAATGGCGAGGAGGGCGGCGACGGCGAAGAGTGACGTTCGCCTTTGCCACCTGATGGTCTCGCCTTTGGCGCATCGCCGGCGCGCCCGGATGAGTGTTTCGCCAGTTAGAAACATCCGTTAGATCAGTGGATTAGGCGGATAACTTCAGCCAATTTGTGGACTGGCAAAAGGCCCCGGCGAGCTGGGGCCTTTCGTTGAGCATTTTGGAGGTTGCCGTGGGCATACGGCATTGGGGGCTCGAAAATCAGCGAATACGAATTCGCGCCTCTTGAACGGGAGCGCCGGTGTCGGCGCGGCGCAGGCAGGCGGCGGGGATGTCGGGCCACACCGCGTCGGTGCAGCGAACCGTGGTCTGGATGGCGAGACGGTCGCCCTTGGCGAGCGCCACCGGGACGCTGGCCTCGACCTGGGGCGCGAAGCCCGGCAACACGGTCAATGCAGCGGCGGCGAAAGCAGCGATGGCGATTGCCGAGAAAACCTTGATCATGGCAGCCCCCCTGTTCGTTTGACGTAAGGGCCGTTGTGGCCCGTCGAATTCCCTGTCTTCGTTGCCTAGCGTTTTAGGCCATTCCGGTTTCGCCACGTCTTCGTGGCGCCGGGAAAATGGTTTCGCAGTCGGCCGGCAATGTTTCATCGCGGCTGAAGTCACGACATATTCCCGGTAATGGAGCACCGAGCCAGGGCGTTCTCCCGCCGGGACGGTGGCGGAGCAGGAGCGCTTGCAGGCCGCTTCGGGCCGGGTTAGACGAGCGCATGTCTCGCATCGCGCTCTATCCCGGTTCGTTCGATCCGGTCACCAACGGCCATCTCGACGTCGTCCGGCAGGCCGTTGGGCTCGCCGACCGTCTGGTGGTCGCCATCGGCATCCATCCCGGCAAGAAGCCGCTGTTCACGACGCAGGAGCGGCTCGACATGGTGCGGGAGGTGTTCGCGCCGATCGCGGCCAAGGCGGGATGCACCTTCGACTGCACCACTTTCGACGATCTCACCGTAACCGCGGCGCAGCGCGCCGGCGCGACGCTGCTCATTCGCGGCCTGCGCGACGGCACCGACCTCGACTACGAGATGCAGATCGCCGGCATGAACGAGGCCATGGCGCCCGACGTACAGACCGTGTTCGTGCCGGCCTCCGCGATTGTTCGCCCGATCACCGCCACACTGGTGCGGCAGATCGCGGGGATGGGCGGCGATGTTACCAAATTCGTGCCGCCCGCGGTCGCGACCCGACTGAAAGCCAAGTTCGCCGGCTGACCGGCCTCATCCTGATCCGGAGTCCCCATGATCCGCTTTCTTGCCGTTATCGCCACGCTGTTCTGCGTGATGCCTGCCTTCGCTCAGGGCCTGCCCGCCAATCTCGACAAGGCCAACGCGCTGGTCATCGACACCACCAAGGGACGCATCGTCGTCAAGCTGCGCACCGACCTGGCACCGCAGCATGCGGAGCGTCTGAAGCAGCTTGCGCGCGAGGGCTTCTACAACAACGTGCCGTTCCATCGCGTCATCGGCGGCTTCATGGCCCAGACCGGCGATGGCCAGAACTTCAACGGCACCGGTGGCTCCAAGCATCCCAACCTCAAGGCCGAGTTCTCCAGCGTGCCGTTCAAGCGCGGCATCGTCGGCATGGCGCGGCGCGGCGACAGCGTCGATTCCGCGAATTCGCAGTTCTTCATCATGTTCGGCGACGCGCCGGGCCTGAACGGACAGTACACCGTGATCGGCGAAGTGGCGGCCGGTATGGATGTGGTCGACAACCTCAAGAAAGCGCCGCCGACCGTTCAGAGCGGCGTCGTCACCGACCCGGACAAGATGCTCAAGGTGCAGGTCGCCTCCGATATCCGCTAACCGAATTCTTCAAGGAAAGGACAGGCCATGGCCGCCACCGAAAATACGCTGATCCTCGAAACCACCCAGGGCGACGTCACCATCGAGATGCGCCCCGATCTGGCGCCGAACCACGTCGCCCGCATCAAGGAGCTGGTGCGCGAGGGCTTTTACGACGGGATCGTGTTCCATCGCGTCATCGATGGGTTCATGGCCCAGACCGGCTGCCCGCACGGCACCGGCACCGGCGGTTCCGGCAAGAAGCTCAAGGCCGAATTCAACGCGGAGCCGCATGTGCGCGGCACCGCCTCGATGGCCCGCGCCGCCAACCCGGACTCCGGCGACAGCCAGTTCTTCATCTGCTTCGACGATGCCCGTTTCCTCGACAACCAGTACACCGTCTGGGGCAAGGTGACGGAGGGCATGGAGAACGTCGACAAGATCAAGCGCGGCGAGCCGGTGCAGAACCCCGACAAGATCGTCAAGGCGCGCATGGCGGCCGACGCCGCCTGAACAAACCGTCCGCTTCCAACGGAGAGCATGGCCGGGCTTGCCCGGCCATTGCGTTTTGAAGGTGGCGGGTCCACTGATGCGCAAGCCCCGTCAATCTGACCAGCCATGCGAACCGATCTTTTCGATTTCGATCTTCCGCCCGATTGCATTGCGTTGCGGCCGGCGTCGCCGCGCGACGCAGCGCGGCTTCTCGTCGTGCGGCCGGGTGCGCCGTTCGACGACTGCATCGTCCGCGACCTGCCGGACCTGCTGGAGCCCGGCGATCAGCTTGTCGTCAATGACACCCGCGTCATCGCCGCGCAACTGACCGGTCGCCGGCTCGGCGGTGCGGTCGAGCCAAGAATTGAGGCGACGCTGATCAAGCGGCTGGACGGCTCGCGCTGGCAGGCGCTGGTCAAGCCCGCGAAGCGGCTCTCGCCCGGCGATGTCGTCCGCTTCGGCAACGAGGGCCGGGTCTGCCTGCTCGGCAATCTGGACGGCGAGGTGGAAAGCAAGGGCGAGGCCGGCGAGGTGGTGTTCGCCTTCGCCTTTCATGGCCCGATTCTCGATCAGGCCATCGCCGATGTAGGCGCGACGCCGCTGCCGCCCTACATCGCCTCGAAGCGTCCGCCCGATGCGCAGGATGTGACGGACTACCAGACCATGTTCGCGGCGGAAGAAGGCGCGGTGGCTGCCCCAACGGCAGGCTTGCATTTCACGCCCGCGCTGCACGCCGCCTTGACCGCGCGCGGCATCGGCCTCAACCGCGTCACGCTGCATGTCGGCGCGGGCACGTTTCTGCCGGTCAAAAGCGACGATACGGACGATCACCGCATGCATGCGGAATGGGGGACGATCTCGGCCGAGACGGCGGAGGCGCTCAATGCCGCGCGCGCGGCCGGACGGCGGATCGTCGCCGTCGGCACGACGTCGCTGCGCCTTCTGGAGAGCGCCGCCGACGAGGCTGGCAGGCTGCGGCCGTTCGCGGGCGAGACCTCGATCTTCATCACGCCGGGCTATCGTTTCCGCGCGGCCGACGTGCTGATGACCAACTTCCATCTGCCGCGTTCGACGCTGTTCATGCTGGTCTCGGCATTCGCCGGCCTCGACGTGATGAAAGACGCCTACGCGCATGCTATCGCGCATGGCTATCGCTTCTATTCTTATGGCGACGCCAGCCTGCTGTTCCGCGCCGCGGAGCCGGCATGACGCTGCCCAATCACTTTGAGCTGCTGGCGCAGGACGGCGGCGCCCGCACCGGCCGCGTGACCACGCCGCACGGCGTGGTGCGCACGCCGGCCTTCATGCCGGTCGGCACCGCGGGCGCGATGAAAGGCGTGCACTGGCGCGATGTGCGCGAGGCGGGCGCCGATATCGTGCTCGGCAACACCTATCATCTGATGCTGCGTCCCGGCGCGGAGCGCATCGCGGCGCTGGGCGGGCTTCAGCGGTTCACCGGGTGGGGCGGGCCGATGCTGACCGACTCCGGCGGGTTTCAGGTGATGTCGCTGGCGAAACTGCGGAAAGTGACGGAGCAGGGCGTCACATTCCGTTCGCATATCGACGGCGCAAAGATCGAGCTTACGCCGGAGCGCTCGATTGAGGTGCAGCGCCTGCTGGGCTCCGATATCGCGATGCAGCTGGACGAGTGCGTCAGGCTGCCCGCCGAGCGGGCCGATATCGCGCGCGCGATGGAACTGTCGCTGCGCTGGGCCGAGCGCAGCCGCCGTGCGTTCGACGGCGCGCCGGTGGGGCACATGCTGTTCGGCATTGCGCAAGGCGGCGATGACCCGGACCTGCGCGGGAAGAGCGCCCGCGCGCTGGTCGATATCGGTTTCCACGGCTATGCCATCGGCGGCCTCGCCGTCGGCGAGCCGCAGGCCGTGATGCTGAGCATGATCGAGGCGACCGCGCCGCATCTGCCGCACGACCGGCCGCGCTATCTGATGGGCGTCGGCACGCCGGACGACATCGTCGGGGCGGTCGCGCGCGGCATCGACATGTTCGACTGCGTGCTGCCGACGCGCAACGGCCGCCACGGCCTTGCCTATACGCGGCGCGGCCCCGTCAATCTGCGCAATGCGCGCCATGCCGACGATCCGCGTCCGCTCGACGAGGAAAGCTCGTGGCCCGCGGCGCGAACCTGTTCGCGCGCCTATCTCCATCACCTCGTCAAGGCGGGCGAGACGCTCGGCGCGATGCTGCTGTCGGAAATCAACATCGCCTATTATCAGAGCATGATGGCCGGGCTGCGTGACGCCATCGCCGC
Source organism: Bradyrhizobium sp. (assembly GCA_040392305.1). Lineage (GTDB taxonomy): Bacteria > Pseudomonadota > Alphaproteobacteria > Rhizobiales > Xanthobacteraceae > PRO6. The sequence continues at coordinate 6,435 of JBEBWH010000169.1, forward strand.
GGGACGCTTCGAGGATCACCTCGCGCAGGTTCGCGAGGAGTGGGCGCAGGGCGATATCTCGCCACGCTGAACGGCTGCGCCGGCGAAACGGATCAGTTGTCAAGAAAACCGAAGTCTGTCCATCGGATTTGTGAAAAACCCCTGATTTTCGGCCTTTTCCTGCTCTAGGGAATCTCGGCAAAATGTCCATCAAACAAGGACAAGTCCGTCCATTTCGGCAATTTAAAGCCTAAAAAAAGCTCCCTGAGCAGGGAGCTTAGGTTCGCGATGGTCCTTTTATCCTTGGGTTTCGAGGTCGGATCGTCGGTAGAAAATCGCATCGAGTCCAAGCAGCTCTTGTGCGGGTTTCACGCCGCGTGCATCCAGGTCCTTACGCACGCGAGCGGCCTTCTGGCGAAGCGTACGGCCCAGGTTAAAAAGCGAGACATACTCGGATGCAAAGCGATCAATTTCCGCGCGCGCGAATCGCAGCTTTTGGGGGCCGGTCATCGGATCGCGGACGCGGAAGGATCCAACGATTTTTCGATCCGCCAAA
>JBEBWH010000170.1:0-6938 GCA_040392305.1 Bradyrhizobium sp.
GGCCTCGTTCGACGCCTTCGCGGCAAGCCGTCGCGTCAGCATCGATCCCAACGCGCCCGCCGACTTTGAGCTGCTGCAGCACGCCGAGCATCTCATCGCCTCATCGATCGGCGCGGCCTCGTCGCGTCTGGTGATGTCGCTCTTGCTGCGCAAGCGCGCCGTCTCGGCCAAGATCGCGCTGAAGCTGCTCGACGACTCTCACGCCGCGCTGCACTTCAACCGCGAGATGCTGCAAAGCGCGCTCAATCACGTGCGCCAGGGCATCGCGGTCTTCAACGACCACCTCGAACTGATCTGCTTCAACCGCCAGTTCGCCGAACTGCTCAAGCTGCCGCCGCATCTGGCGCAGATCGGGCTGACCCTGCGCGAGCTGCTGGAGTTTCTCGGACAGGCCGCGCCGCCCTCCAGCGAAGCGCCCGACGAACTGCTGCACCGGCGACTGATCGCCTACACCACCGAGGGCACGCCGCATCTCGAACGCTTTCCCGAACGCCAGCTCGTCATCGAGGTTCGCGCCGACCGCATGCCCGGCGGCGCGCTGGTGCTGACTTTCTCCGACGTGACGCCGAGCTTCGAGGCGGCGGAGGCGCTGGAGCGCGCCAACGCCACGCTGGAGAAGCGCGTGCGCGACCGCACCGAGGAACTGACCCGCCTCAACACCGAGCTGGCGCTGGCCAAGAGCGCCGCCGAAGAAGCCAACCACTCCAAGACGCGCTTCCTCGCCGCCGCCAGCCACGACATCCTGCAACCGCTCAACGCCGCGCGGCTTTACGTCACGAGCCTCGTCGAGCGCCATCACAACGACGAGGACACCCGTCTCGTCGAGAACATCGACGACTCGCTGGAAGCGATCGAGGAAATTCTCGGCGCGCTGCTCGACATCTCGCGGCTCGATGCGGGCGCGATGCCGCCGTCGATCGCGAGCTTCCATATCGGCGACCTGCTGCGCTCGCTGGAGATCGAGTTCACGCCGATGGCGCGCGCCAAATCACTCGACCTCACTTTCGTTCCCTGCTCGCTCGCAGTGCGCTCCGACCGCGTGCTGCTGCGCCGCATCCTGCAGAACCTGATTTCCAATGCGATCAAATACACCCCGAGCGGGCGCGTGCTGATCGGCTGCCGCCGCCGCGGCCAGTCGCTGCAACTGAGCGTCTACGACACCGGGCTCGGCGTGCCCGCGGTCAAGCGCAGCGAGATCTTCAAGGAGTTTCACCGCCTCGATCAGGGTGCGCGCATCGCCCGCGGCCTCGGCCTCGGCCTGTCGATCGTCGAGCGCATCGCCCGCGTGCTCAATCACGGCATCGCGCTCGACGCCAACCGCGGCGGCGGCTCGAATTTCTCCGTCACCATTCCGATCGCCGACCGCATCACGCTGGTCGGCGGCGTCACCAGTTCGACGCCGCTGACGACCGCCCCGATGAGCGGAACGCTGGTGGTCTGCATCGAGAACGACACGGCGATCCTCGACGGCATGAAGACATTGGTGACGGGCTGGGGCGCCGAGGTCATCGCCGCGATCGATCCGACCGCTGCGATCGCCGCGATGGATGCCGCCGGCCGCCGCGTCACCGGGCTGCTGGTCGACTATCACCTCGATCGCGGCAACGGCATCGGCGCTATCCGCGACATCCGCACGCGCTTCGGCGCGAACATCCCGGCCATTCTCATCACCGCCGATCGCAGCCCGCATGTGCGCAGCGCTGCCGCCGCGGACGGCATCGTCGTGCTCAACAAGCCGCTGCGCCCGTCGGCCTTGCGCGCGCTGCTCGGCCAATGGCGCGCCCAGCAGATGGTGTCGGCGGCGGAATAAAGAAACAGCGGCAAGCGCGGCGGATGGCGATGGCCCGCGCCCGACCGTCAGGACAACAAAGGCAATGCCACATCATGGCGGCAGTCGGCTGACCGATCAGCGCGTCGGGGCCGCGACGGCGCGGCGCGCGCGCGGAGGGATCAGACGCTTTCGCCCTGACGCCACTGGCCGCCGGAAATCCGCGCGGCGGCGATCACCGCCTGGGTGCGGCTGTCGACGCCGAGCTTTTGCAGGATCGCGGAGACATGCGCCTTGATGGTCGCCTCCGAGACACCAAGCTCGTAGGCGATCTGCTTGTTGAGCAGTCCCTGCGACAGCATCATCAGCACGCGCATCTGCTGCGGGGTCAGCGTCACCAGCCGATCGCGCAACTGCGCCATCTCGGGATCGGCGGCGGCGTTGAGATCGACATCGGAGGGAATCCAGATATCGCCGGCGAGCACGGTCGCAAGCGCGGCGCGCAGCGTCTCGACGCCGAAACGCTTGGGGATGAAGCCGGACGCGCCGAAATCCATCGAGCGGCGGATCGTCTCGGGATCGTCGGTCGCCGACACCACGACCACCGGAATCGCCGGATACTGCGCCCGCAGATAGATCAGGCCGGAAAAGCCGCTGATGCCCGGCATCGACAGATCCAGCAGCACCAGCCCGACATCGGCGCCGCGCTCCAGAAGTCCGGTCAGTTCCTCGAACGATCCGGCCTCGTCGATCGCGGCGCTGCTGACGATGCTCGACACCGCCTGCCGCAGCGCGCCACGAAACAACGGGTGGTCATCGGCGATGATAAGGTGCATCGTATTCGGCATCGGCTGCGCGTGGACCTTGGGATGGCCGTCGGCTTGACGCCGCACGCCACGAGGTCACTCTCTCCCGCGGCAAGCTATGTTGCAAACGCGCCACGGAGGCAAGGCTCAATTCGGCTATCTGCCGCCCGATACCGCCCGGATCGGATGAAACGGTTAAATCCGGTCGGATACGTCCTTGTGCACCCGGCCGGCCATCTCGACGAGCCGCCGCCAGACTTTCTCCAGGAAATTCATCGCGCGCTCGACATCGGCGTCGCTCGGCAGCGGAATTTCAAGGCGGTTGGGCGCGCGGGCGCTTTTCTGCTCGTCGGGCGAGCCGGGCTTGAGCGAATCGGCTTTGGGCAGCACGTCCTCGATCTTGCCGGGCAGTTCGCCGGGCCGCGCATTCGCAGCCAGCGCCTGCTTCAACTGCCGGTTCTCCTCGGAAATGCGGCCGATCTCGGCTTCCAGCGCGGCGCGCTCGTCGGGCACGGCGTAGCAGGCCCAGCCGCCGGACCGTCGGGCGCAGGTCGAAACCTGGCCGGTGCGGGTATCGAGCCGCAGCACTCCGTCAGGGGTGGTGGACAGCGTATAGCGCCCCTTCTCGGTGTCCGGTCCCTGCTGCGCCGAAGCTGCCGCCCCGCCCGCGACCGCCAGCACCGCCGCCAGCGCCAGCACGCCAGCCGGCCTATACTGCATTCGCCGCATGATCCTCTCCTTGCTGTCGGCCGCGCGGTGCTAGGGCGCGGAGCGAAAGGCCGCACGGCCGGATGACAACGCATCATCCAGCAATTCGATCCGGTCTTGCCCCCAGAACACTTCGCCATCAAGCACATAGGCCGGCGAACCGAACACGTCGGCGTCAAGCGCATCTTGCCGGTTCTGCCGGTAGATCGCGGCGATGTCGTCGCTGGCGGCGCGCTTCACCAGTTCGGCGCCGCGCAGCCCGGCCTCGTCGGCGAGCGCCGCCAGCGTCGTCGCATCGGCGAGGTTGCGCTCCTCCTCCCACACCGCGGCGTAGGCCTTGCGCAGAAATGCGTCGGGATCAACCCCGCTCTCCGCCACCGCGATCACCATGCCGTCGGCAAGCCGGCCATTGAACGGCCAGTGTTTCGGCTGCAGATGAAAATCGAGCCCCCGCCGGGCGCGCCAGCGTTGCAGCTCCAGCATGCGATAGCGCTGCCGCACCGGATGGCGCTGCTTCAGCGGCAGCCCGCCGGTGTCCGCGAACAGATCGACCAGCACCACCGGTTTGTAACTGACGCGCGCGCCATGTCGCCTGGCAAGATCGGAAAACATCGCATGGCCGATATAGGCCCAGGGCGACTGCAGCGAAAAGTAATAGTCGATGTGGCGGGACATTCCGGCTCCGGCGTTCGTGACGGCAATTGCCCCGATCGCAGCAGGGTCGCGGCCGCGGCGCAAGGGCGCGCGAGTGTGAGATTCCTGTCGCAGTGCGGCGAAGTTTCCCACCCAATTTACTTTCATCAATGATATCAGCATATTAGACTAAATACGTTGTCCCCGGACAATCTTGACTTGACCGAATGCCGTCAGTATGGTCCGCGCGGCTTTTGAGGGATGTGGGGCGTCATTTCCAGGCAGTTATGGCCCTGTTTTGGGTGTCGAAAGCAATGGCGAACGGCACGCAGGACGACGGACAGACGGGCAGTGGAAAGCGCGACGAACCGCATCCCGATGACGCCGCGCTTTCCGCAAGGCTTGGAAGTCTGGACCGCCGGCTGTCCGAATATAAGGGCACCCGGAAGGCCGGCACCGACCACGACGAGCGGGCGAGCGAAAACGCAGCCGCCCGCGCTTCCGCGCTGGCGCGCGGCTTTCGCCTCTCCTCGGAACTGGTCGCAGGCGTTGTTGTCGGGGCGGCGATCGGATGGGGCTTTGACTATCTGCTATCGACCTCGCCCTGGGGTCTCATCGTGTTTTTCCTCCTTGGCTTTGCTGCCGGGGTCGTCAACCTGATGCGGGTCGCGGGCGTGATGCCAGATGTGCACGAGCGCGTGCACGACAAACCGAACGATCCCCCGCGGGATCGCTGATTTTTAGAGCGCCGGCGCGGCTGGCGGGACGACAGAGAGCGGCGGAAGAATGGATCCGATCCATCAATTCGAGATCAAGAATCTTTTCACGCTCGGCACGTTCGGCGGCCACGAGATCGCCTTCACCAATTCCGCGCTGTTCATGGTGCTCGCCGTCATCCTGACCGCGGCCCTGATGATCGGCGGCAGCGCCGGTCGCCGCCTCGTCCCCACCCGCATGCAGTCGATCGCGGAACTGAGCTACGAATTCATCGCCGACATGCTTCGCTCGACCGCGGGCGAACAGGGCATGAAGTTCTTCCCGCTGGTGTTCGCCATCTTCATGTTCGTCCTGGTCACGAACATGCTCGGCCTGCTGCCCTATTCCTTCACGGTGGCAAGCCACCTGATCGTCACGGTGGCGCTGGCGCTGCTGGTGTTCTTCACCGTCATTATCTACGGCCTCTACAAGAACGGCCTGAAATTCTTCAAGCTGTTCGTGCCGCACGGCATTCCGCTGATCATTCTGCCGCTGGTGGTCGCCATCGAGGTCATCTCGTTCCTGTCGCGGCCGATTTCCCACAGCGTCCGACTGTTCGCCAACATGCTGGCGGGCCACGTCACGCTCAAGGTGTTCGCAAGCTTCATCGGCATGCTTGGCGCGGCTGGCGCCGCCGGCGTCGTCGGCGCGGCGCTGCCGCTCGCCATGACCATTGCCATCACGGCCCTCGAAGTGCTGGTGGCGTTCCTGCAGGCCTATGTGTTCGCCATTCTCACTTGCATCTATCTCAACGATGCAATCCATCCAGGGCACTAAAAACCCGATCTTCTCCCCCTAACAACCAGCAATCTCGAAGGAGTTTTCTATGGATCCGATCGCCGCAAAGTACATTGGTGCAGGTATCGCCTGCATCGGCATGGGCGGTGCCGGCTTGGGCGTCGGCCTCATCTTCGCAAACTATCTGTCCTCCGCGCTGCGCAATCCGTCGGCCGCTCAGGGCCAGTTTGCCAACCTGATCTTCGGCTTCGCCGTGACCGAGGCGCTCGGCATCTTCTCGCTGCTGATCGCGCTTCTGCTGCTGTTCGCGGTCTAAGACAAAGCCATCTGGAGGGATGCGCCGCCGGCGTATAACCCCTCCAGCTCGAGCATCGGATCCGGAAGCGTGCCCTGCGCTTTCCGGATCGTGCTGCAACCCCTAGCCGACACGGCCATCGCCTCCTTCGGATCGTCTTGGCCGCGATCGTGCGATCAGGAGATTTCCCCGTGGCCACTCAACCTGGCACCGCGAGCGGGACCGGAGCCCACACGACGGCTGATGGCGCCAAAGCGCCCTTCCCTCCGTTCGAATCCCACACCTTCGCCTCGCAATTGGTGTGGCTGGCCATCACATTCGCCGCGCTGTACCTGATCGTCTCGCGCCTGGCGCTGCCGCGCGTGGGCGGCATCATCGAGGCGCGCGACAAGGCCATCGCCGACGATCTCGCCGCGGCGCAGAAGATGCGCGACGAATCAGACGCCGAGCTGAAGGCGTATGAGAAGGAACTCGCCGAAGCCCGCGCCAAGGCGCAGGCCATCGGCGCCGAGACCCGCGAGAAGTTCAACGCCCAGGCCGAGCAGGAGCGCAAGGCGCTGGAAGCCCGCCTCTCCGCCCAGCTCGCCGAAGCCGAGAAGACCATCTCCGCAACCCGCACCGCGGCCATGGGCAACGTGCGCAGCATCGCGGCCGAATCGGCCGCCGCCATCGTTCAGCATCTCACTGGCAATGCCCCGGACTCCAAGGCCGTGGACAGCGCCGTCGATGCATCGTTGAGAGGGTAAGGCGATGTTGTCGTCACCTGATTTCTGGGTCGCCGTCGCCTTTTTCGCGCTGATCGGCATTTTCGTTTACTTCGGCGTTCCGGCGGTGATGGGCAAGGCGCTCGACCGCCGCAGCGCCCGCATCCAGGCCGAGCTCGATGAAGCCCGCCGCCTGAAGGAGGAAGCCGCCGCGCTGGTTGCCGACTATCGCGGACGGCGCGCCGCCGCCGAGCGCGAGGCGCAGGACATCGTGACCGCCGCGACCGCCGAGGCGGAGCGTGTCGCCGCCGAATCCAAGGCCAAGCTGGAGGATTTCGTCGCGCGCCGCACCAAGGCCGCCGAAAGCAAGATCGCGATGGCCGAGGCGCAGGCGATGGCCGACGTTCGCGCCGCCGCCGCCGATGCAGCCGTCGCCGCCGCCTCGTCGATCATGGCGCAGTCGGTCAAGGGCGACGTCGCCGACCGTCTGCTGTCGAAAGGCATCGACGAGGTCCGCAGCAAGCTGAACT
>JBEBWH010000171.1:0-6871 GCA_040392305.1 Bradyrhizobium sp.
CGCCCCACGGCACGCGCAGCACCATCGGGCAGTGCAGGCGGCCGCGGGTGCGGTTGCGGATGCGCGCGGCGTGGCAGATCACGTGGTCGACCATCGGGTAGACGAAGCCGTCGAACTGCGCCTCGGCCACCGGCTTCATGCCCTGCACGGCCAGGCCGACGGTGAGGCCGGCAATGGTGGTTTCGTCCAGCGGCGTGTCGAGCACGCGCTGCGGGCCGAACTGCTGCTGCAGGCCGGCGGTGGCGCGGAACACGCCGCCGTTGACGCCGACGTCCTCGCCGAGCACGACCACCGACGCATCGTCGTCCATCGCGCGGCCAAGCGCGAGATTGACGGCCTCCACCAGCGTCACCTCGGCCATCAGTCTCTCCCTTCGAGCTCCTGCCGCTGTCGCCGATAGGCGCGCGGCAGGGTCTGATAGAGATGGTCGAAGATGGTTTCCGGCGCACGCGGGCCGATCGCGAGATAGCGCTCCACCGCCGCCTCAATCTGCGTCTGGCAGGTGGCGACGAGCTGTTCCTCATCCGCTTTGCGCCAGGCATCGCGGCTGACGAGATAGGCGCGCAGCCGCGCCACCGGTTCCTCCTTCCAATGCGCCTTGACGTCGTCGGGCGGGCGGTAGCGGGCGGCGTCATCGGCCGTGGTGTGATCGCCGAGCCGGTAGGTGACGGCCTCGATGAGGCGCGGCCCTTCGCCCGCGCGCGCGGCTTCGACCGCATGCCGGGCGGCGGCGTGCATCGCGACGACGTCGTTGCCGTCGACCTGCTCGCCGGTGAACCCGGCCGCGATCGCCTTCTGCGCCAGCGTTTCCGATGCGGTCTGCAGGCGGACCGGCACCGAGATGGCCCATTGATTGTTGGCGACGACGAACACGACCGGCAGCTTGTGGACGCCCGCGAAGTTCATCGCCTCCCAGACATCGCCCTTGGACGTCGCGCCGTCGCCAAACAGGCACACCGCGACGCGCGGCTCCTCGCGGAGCTTGAACGCATAGGCGACGCCGGCGGCATGCGGCGCCTGCGATCCGACCGGAACGCAGAAGGGAAAATCCTGCGCCGATCCGGAGAAGGCGTTGCCGCGCTCGTCGCCGCCCCAGAACAGCAGTATTTCTTCGAGCGCGATGCCGCGCCAGATCAGCGCGGCGTTGTCGCGATAGGACGGCAGCAGCACGTCGTCCTTGCGCATGGCGCTGGCGACCCCGACCGAGACGGCTTCCTGCCCGAGCGAGGCGGCGTAGGTGCCGAGCCGGCCGGTTCGCTGCAGCGCCACCGCCTTGAGGTCGAACATGCGGACCAGCACCATCGCGCGATAGAGCGAGATCAGGAAATCCGTGTCGGCGGCGAAAGGGGGAGGCGTGCGGTGAACCGAACCGTCGGGCGCGAGATAGCGGCGGTAGCTCACCGTGAAGCGGGCGACGACCGGAAGTTGTTCGTCTACGTGCCAGCGCTCGGTCATGTCACCGTGCCTCCACGCAAAACGTCGCGCTCAGCGCTAAACGTGCTTGGAAGTTTGCGCTCGCGCGATGGTGCGCGTCAACTGCAACGCCACGCAATGGTTGTCGGCACAAGGTTCGCAACGTGCATGACGCGATCGAACGACCGTCATTAAATGCATGTGCCGGGCGGGAGCGTTGGAACCCGTTGGCTCTCCGGGTGTTGCGTTAGGTTACGCCGCGTTGCTTCAAATAGAATTTCTGTTTCCGGGAGGCGACCATGGAACAATCTCCTGCCGTGCTCTACGACGACAAGGCCAGGCGAATGGCCGATGAGATGGTAAGGGTCGAGGCCCGGCACATCGCGCGAAGAAAAGCCGAAGCGGAGATTTGCGAGTGCAGGGACGGCATGTTCCCGCGCTTACGCGCGACTGATCGCCGGACATTTCTGTTCGCGGCCGGCTCGTCGCTCGCCGGCGTCGTCAGCGCCCCGGCGTTGGCGCAAAGCGGCGATCAGAAGGCGCCGCCGGGTGCGTTTCATTTCGATGTGCCGGACGATCCGACCAAGGAGCAGGGGCGCGCCGTCGGCGCCGACGACGGCTACGGCTCGCGTTCGCAGTTCGAAACCGAAGTGCGCTGGCGCTATCCGACCCCGAACGAAAATACTTCCTGGAGCATGACGCCGCTCGACCGGATGCTGGGCAATCTCACCGCGTCGGGCCTGCATTTCGAGCGGCATCATGGCGGCATTCCGACCATCGATCCGGCGCGCCACGATCTCGTCGTTCACGGCATGGTCGATACGGCGAAGAAATTTTCGATGACGGATCTCAAACGCTTCCCCTCCGTCACCCGCAAATACTTTATCGAATGCTCCGGGAACGGACTGACCGAATGGAACAAGCCGACGTTGAAGACGGTGCAGGGCACGCACGGCCTGCTCAGTACATCGGAGTGGACCGGCGTGCCGTTCGCGACCATTGCGCGCGAGGTTGGCCTGAAGGATGGGGGGACATGGGTTCTCGCGGAAGGTGCCGATGCGGCGGTGATGACGCGCAGTATTCCGATGGAGAAGATGCTGAAGGACGCGCTCATCGCCTATGGGCAGAACGGCGAGGCGATCCGGCCGGAGCAGGGCTATCCGGTACGGCTCCTGCTGCCCGGCTATGAAGGCAACACGCATATCAAGTGGCTCCGCCGTCTCGAGGTCAGCGACAAGCCGTTCATGACGCGCGAGGAGACATCGAAATACACCGACCTTCTGGCGGACGGAAAAGCGCGCCGGTTCTCTATGGAGATGGACGCCAAATCGGTGATCACCTTCCCGTCGGGCGACATGAAACTGCCGGGCGCGGGCTTCTACAATATTCAGGGCCTGGCCTGGAGCGGCCGCGGCCGCATTCAATCGGTCGAGGTATCGGTCGATGGCGGCAAGACGTGGTATCCCGCACATCTCGATATGGTGCCGGAGCCGATTTGCACCGTGCGATTCAGTTTCCCGTGGATGTGGGACGGCAAAGCCGCAGTGCTGCAGAGCCGCTGCATCGATGAAACCGGCTATCTCCAGCCGACATTGAAGCAGCTTGTCGCCATTCGAGGCGCCAATGGTCCGTTCGGATCGATCTATCACCTCAATGCGATTCAGAGCTGGGGCGTCAGCGAAACCGGGGAGGTGTCCAATGTCCACGCCTAGCAGGGTTTCGATCGTAGCCGGCGTGCTGCTTGCCGCGTCCGCGGGCAGCGCGCTTGCGCAAAGCGTGAACGGACCTTTCGGTTTCGGCGCCACCGTCACCGACGCCGAACTCGCGAACTACTTTTCGATTCCACCCGATGGGCGCGGATTGCCGGCGGGAAGCGGAAGCGCGAATGCTGGCGCCAAGGTGTATGCCGAGAATTGCGCCGCCTGCCATGGCGACCGGCTGCAGGGCAATGCGGAAAAAGGCATCGGCGGCGACCGCCTGATCGGCGGGCGTGGCACGCTTGCGACCAACGCGCCGGTCAAGACGGTCGAGAGTTACTGGCCTTATGCGACGACGCTGTTCGACTACGTCAAGCGCGCGATGCCGTTCACCGCGCCCGGATCGCTTACCGATGACGATGTCTATGCGGTGGTCGCCTATATCCTGTCGGAGGCCAGGATCATCAAGCCGACGGAGGCGATGGACGCCAGCACGTTGCCGAAGGTGGCGATGCCGAACAAGGATGGCTTCATTGCCGATGCGAGGCCGGAGCTCGAGCTTTACAGGTGAGTCTGCCGGCTCGGAGCTGTGATCGTGTTTCGTGATCTGTGTTGCCAGCGCAATGGTTTGCGCGGGGGCTTGTTGGCGGCAGAACGAGCGCTGCGTGATCATGATGGCGGATGCGGTTGGGCGAGCGCGAAGGCGGCTACAACGGCCAACAAGCACGTCGGGGCCGATACAAGCATTGGTCCCTTGTCGGCGCGATACCTATGAAGCGAATGAGCGGCCGCCGCGCGGCCGCGTCAGGAAGCGCCGGGCTTGGCCCGTGCCCAGGTGGCGTCCCAGTCCCGGCCCAGCATATCGACCGCCGCGCCTTTGTCGTCGAAGAACTTGTTGGGGATCTGGAACACCGCCAGCATCAAGCCGCCATCCGGGCACCAGGCCGTGTGGCGGCTGCCCGCAGGTCGCCAGACGAATTCTCCGGGGCCGACCGACAGCCCGGCGTCCGGCCCGTCACGATCCACGAGCTGACCCTCCAGCATGTAGGTCTGCTCAATCAGCACATGCTCGTGGTCCGGGAGAATGGCGCCGGGCGCCATCTTGACCAGCGTCGTCACCAGCCCGTTGTCGCGATCGACCAGAAGCGTTTTGGTTTCGACGCCCGAGAAGGGAGTGCTTTCCCAAGGCAAATCGGCGATGCGGACATGGCGCGAGGCGAGCTTGCCGAGCGTGGCGTGATTTCCGGCGTTTGGCGTGACTGCCGACATCGGCGCGTCTCCCTTGTTTGCGCAGGCAGGTTTTGTGTGGACGTGGTGTCGGGTTTGGTCGCTTACGTGTCAGCCTCCCGAAGCCTCATGGCCGAGAGAACGGAGTTTCCGGCATTCTGGATGTGACGATTCCAGAGCAGGCAGGCAAGATCTGCATCCCGCGCGAGCACGGTCTCGCAGATCTGATCGTGCTCGTGCAGCAGCACGTCGGGATCGAGCCCCGAGGACGAGACGAGGTTGCGGTAGCGCGCCGCATGATCCCACAGCACTTCCTGAAACTGCAGTAGCAGGCGGAGACTTGCGCTCGAGAGAACAGCCGCATGGAATGCGCGGTGAGCGATCTCCCATTCCTCGCGAATGGTGTGAGTGCCGGGCTGGTACATCTCGCCCGTTCCGCGCAGTTGATGGAATGCCGCCAGGACCCGTCCCTCCCAGGCGATGTCGCCGCTCATGAACGCGCTGCGGACCAGCACCGGCTCGATCGCAAGCCGCGTGGCGAGAATGTCCTCCATATGCGCGACGGTGGCGGGCGCGACGCGGAAGCCTCGGCGATCCTCGCCCCGGATGAGCGCGGAAGTCGACAGGCGGCTGAGGGCTTCCCGCAGGGGGGTCGCGCCGACGCCGTAGCGCTCGATCAGCGTATCCAGCGTCAGCCGCTGCCCGGGCAGCAGCGCGCCCGAGACGATGTCGTCTCTCAACCTGTCATGCACCTGCGCGCTCTGCGTCGCCTGTCCGCGCGGCGTGTGCGGCGGGGAGGTATCTGCGTTATTGAACGTCATTCTCAGACTGCCATTGACCAAATTTCCGAGAATGTCCTATATTATCGATAAAACTTGGTCCAGTAGACTATAGACGATTGTCAGGGGAGGAATGCTTTGAAGCTCGCGACGTTCGCACGCAAGGGGGAAACCGCGCCGCGGCTCGGTCTTGTCGATGATTCTTCCACAGGCATCCTGGACCTTTCGTCCTTGGATGTGCAAGGCGGCATGCTTGAGCTGGTGAGGGGGGGCGACGCGGCGCTCGAACGGGTCGCGGGTCTTGCAAGTCAGGCGCCGGCCTCGGCGAACATCCCCCTCTCGGATGTCATCCTCCACGCGCCGCTGGTCCCGCCGCGCAACATTTTTTGCGTCGGCAAGAATTACCATGCCCATGCGCGGGAGTTTCACGACAGCGGATTTGATGCGGCGAGCAAATCCGTCAGCGATCCGATCCCGGCATTCCCGATCATTTTCACCAAGGCGACGACCACGGTCAGCGCTCCGCTGGCGCCGATTCCGGCGAGTCTTGATGATACAAATACCGTTGATTATGAAGGAGAACTGGCCGTCATCATGGGTCGGGGCGGGCGCGCAATCGGGCGCGACGCGGCGCTCGATCATGTGTTCGGCTTCACCATTGTCAACGACGTCACCTCGCGCAAGCTTCAGCGCGATCATGCGCAGTGGTTCATCGGCAAATCGATCGACGGCTTCTGTCCGATGGGGCCGTGGATCGTCACCCGGCAAGGCCTCGGCCCGCTCGAAGGGCTGAGCCTGCGCACACTGGTCGATGGCGATCTGCGTCAGTCCGCGAGTCTCGCCGATATGATCTTCGATGTGCCAGCGCTGATTGAAACGATTTCGCGGCGAACCACCCTGCAGCCGGGCGACGTCATCGCAACCGGAACGCCTGAAGGCGTGGGTATCGGCTTCTCGCCGCCGAAATTTCTACAGGCGGGACAGCGGGTTCGCATCGAGATCGACGGCATCGGGGCACTGGAGAACAGGGTCGAATAGTCGCAGTTCTTATTATCGATAATTGTCTTGATTTTGGACATTTATTGCACTTCTATACAAATATGGCTCTCAAGGAGCTGGCGCATATGGCGCATCAAATGGGGGTAAACGCATGGAGCTGCTCAAAGGCTTGCGTCGGCGTCGGCGCGATCTCATCAAATACGCGGTGTCGGCGGGCGTTCTGATGATGGCCCCTATGGCGCTGGCCCAGGAGAAGCCGATCCGGATCGGCCTGCTCGCCCCGGTCACCGGGCCGCTCGCGACATCCGGCAAGGATATGGTCGACGCCTGGAATCAGTTCTGGGACGAGGCCAAGCACACGGCGGGCGGTCGGAAGGTCGAGTTTGTCGTTGCCGACACGACCTGCAATCCCGATCAGGCGCTGACGCAGGCGCGCCGTCTCGTGCATCAGGAAAACGTTCATCTGCTGGTCGGCCCGCTGTGTGGCCACGAAGGACCGGCGGTCGCGCAGGTGAGCAAGGAAACCGGCGTTCCGCTCGTAATGGATTCCGCCGGCGCCGATAGCGTCACCAAGTGGGACCGCACCCCGACCGTGGTCCGCACCGCGGTTTCCGCAAGCCAGATCGGTCATCCGTTCGGGGATTATCTGTTCAAGGAGCTCGGGGTCAAAAACGCGACCTTCATCGCCCAGGATTACACCTGGGGCCAGGAAGTGGCGCTCGGCATGATGCGGACCTTCACCGAGGCCGGGGGCAA
>JBEBWH010000172.1:0-6836 GCA_040392305.1 Bradyrhizobium sp.
GCGTTACCACCGGGCCGGGATTGGCCTTGATGATGTCGCCGCGCACGCCGAAATCCTCCAGCACGCCTTCGAGCTGGCGCGAATTGGCTTCGAGCTCGGATTTGTTGACCTGGGTACGGTCGTTCGCGCGCGGCTGGCTCAGAACGCCGATCGGCGGCAGCACGAACTCGGCACTGGCCTTGCGCACCGGCGCACGCGCCTCGGCGCGCTTGCGCGTTGCGCGGCGCGGGGCCGGCGCCTCTTCTTCTTCCTCTTCGTCTTCGTAGCCGTCGTCGCCGGTCTCGTCTTCGTCGTCGTAACCGTCATCGTAGTCGCCGGCTTGCGGGGCGATCGAGGGCGAGGGTCCACCGAGCGTCGGCTCGTGCCGTTCGAATGTCGCGCCGCGGTTCGATTCGCGGCTGGCCACCAGCCAGCCATAGGACAGCTTGAGCAGACGCCAGGTCTGCGCCTTGGCGCTCATCAGCGCATGGAACAGCCAGCCGAGCGAGACGGCGCGCCGGTCGCCGTCGTCGTCGAGGGTGACGTCGTCGACCAGTTCGTCGAGCGGCTCGGATTCGCTTTCGGTCGATCCCCAGCCGCTGGCGAAGATAAGCGTGGCGAGCGTCGCGACAAGCAACAGAGCGCCGAGCACGGCATGGTAGATGAAGCCGGGCGCGCCGAAGGCGATCGCCGGAGCCCGCACCAGCGCGTCGCCGACCACGCCGCCGAGACCGGTCGGCAGCGGCCACGCACCGTTGTGCGGAAAGCAGCTCGCAAATCCCGCGGCGCTGACGATCGACAGCACCCAGCAGCCGATGCGCAGCGCGGGACGATCGAACGGGCGGTGGGTCATCATGCGCCAGCCCCAGATCGCGATCGGCAGGATCACCATGATCGCGCCGAGGCCGAGGATCTGCATGAGCAGGTCGGCGCTGATCGCGCCGGGATAGCCGATCAGATTGCGGATGGCGCCGGACTTTGCGTGACTGAGGCTCGGATCCTGCACCGACCATGTCGCCAGCGCCGCTGCGGCGAGGGCGGCGAAGGCCAATAGCCCGACGCCGGCCAGTTCGCGCAGGCGTCGTCCGAGCATGTCGCGCACCGGCTCGGGCAGATGCCCGACGATGGGAATAACGCGTTCGATCGTTGCCATGCTCATGGAATCCCGACCATTGTTATGGCTCCAGCGTCCGCACGATGCGATGCAGCGCCTCCGCCGTCACTTCCCTATCCTGCACCATGGCGACGCGGATGAATCCCGCGCCGGGATTGCTGCCGTCCGGTTGCCGGCGCGCGAGATAGCTTCCAGGCACGACACGGACGCCGCCGTCCTCGAACAGCTTCACGGCCGTGGTCTCGTCGCCGCCCTGCGCGGAAACATCGAGCCACAGACAGAAGCCGCCGGCCGGTCGTGCATAGCCGAAGCGTGCGCCGAGGATCTGGTCGGCCAGATCGAATTTCAGGCGATAGAGCCTGCGGTTCTCCTCGACATGGCCTTCGTCCGCATAGGCGGCGATGGCGACGTGCTGCAGCGGCACCGGCACCTGCGGCGCGGCGACGTTGCGCAGTTCGTGGAACCGGGCGAGGAAATCCCTGTCGCCCGCGACGAAGCCGACCCGCAGGCCGGGCAGGTTGGAGCGTTTGGAGAGAGACTGGAACGCCGCGACGTTGCGGAAATCCGGCCCTGCGCATTCCAGCATGCTGCCGGGCGCGTCGCGCGTGTAGATTTCCGAATAGCATTCGTCGCTCAGCACGACGAAGCGATGGCGTTCAGCGAGCCCCGCCAGCCGCGCGAAATAATCGGGCGAGGCGACCGCGCCCTGCGGATTGGCGGGCGAGGCCAGATAGAAGGCGACCGTGCGCGCGAGCGTGGCTTCATCGAGGGCGTCGAGATCGGGCAGGAAGCCGTTGGCGCGAACCGTCGGCAGATAGACCGGCTGGCAGCCGGCGGCGCGGACGCCGGCGGCGTAGGCCGGATAGAACGGGTTCGGCAGCAGGATCAGCGGATCGGGCTTGGCGTTGAAGCGTGCTGCGGCACTCGCGGCGAGAAACAAGCCCTCGCGGCTGCCGTTCAGCACCAGCACCTCGGTTTCCGGATCCATCGCACGCGGAAGGCGGAAGCGCCGGGCCAGCCAGTCCGCTGCGGCGGCGCGGAACGGCGGGATGCCCTTGGACAGCGGATAGCGGCCGAATTCGGCCAGATGCGCCGCCAGAATCTCGCCGACGAAAGGCGGCTGCGCGTGCTGCGGCTCGCCGACCGACAGATTGATCAGCGGCAGCCGTGGATTACGGCCATGCAGCAGATCGGTCAGCCGGGCGAAAGGCGAGCGCTCGCTGTCGGGAGCCGGATCGCCGGTGCCGGGCGCAGTCTGCGAAGCGATCGTCATGGTCATCGTGATGCGCCAGCCTGTCGCCCCGCCCCTCGCCCCCGGACGTAGTCGGAACCGGGCGGGGCGGGCGCGGAAAGATTTGGATTTCAACATAGATGCGGCGAGGTTAAGACGCGATTAACCATCGGCTGCCGGGCCAGGGTGGCGGCCGGCCGTCACCTATGGAAAAGGCCCCGGCAAACCGGGGCCTTTTTGGAAAATGCGTCGGGAGAGGCACTACATGTTGTAGGCGCGCTCGGTATGCTCGGCGAGGTCGAGGCCCTCGCGCTCGGTCTCGCTCTTGACCCGCAGCCCGATGGTGAAGTCCACTGCCTTGTAGAGCACGGCGGAGACGACCCCGCTCCAGGCGATCGCGACGGCCACCGCGACGATCTGCTTCCAGACCTGGCCGGCCATGTCGTAGCCCTCGACGCCGACCCCGCCCAGCGCGGTGCTGACCAGGACGCCGGTGCCGATCGAGCCGACGATGCCGGACACCGCATGGATACCGAACACGTCCAGCGAGTCGTCATAGCCGAGCGCGTTCTTGACGGTCGTGCAGAAGAACAGCGACACCACGCTGCCGAGCGCGCCGAGCACGATGGCGCCCATCGGGCCGATCAGGCCGGCCGCCGGCGTGACGGCGACGAGACCGGCGACGACGCCCGAGATCAGGCCCAGCAGCGATGGCTTGCCCTTCGCGCCCCACTCAGCGAACATCCAGGCGAGACCGGCGGCCGCGGTGGCGGCGAAGGTGTTCACGACAGCCAGCGCCGCTGTGCCGTTGGCCTGCAGCTCTGTTCCTGCATTGAAGCCGATCCAGCCGACCCTCAGCAGGGCGCCGCCGATAATCGTCAGCGGCAGCGAGTGCGGCGCGAGCAGGTCGCGTCCGTAGCCGATGCGTTTGCCGAGGATCAGCGCGCCGACCAGCGCGGCGATGCCGGAATTGATGTGAACCACGGTGCCGCCGGCGAAGTCGAGCGCGCCGAGCTTCATCAGATAGCCGTTCTCCGACCAGACCATGTGGGCGAGCGGGAAATAGACGAAAGTCACCCACAGCAGGCCGAACGCCATCACCGCGGCAAATCTCATGCGCTCGGCGATGCCGCCGACGATCAGCGCCGTGGTGATGCAGGCGAAGGTCATCTGGAAGCAGAGAAAGACATATTCCGGAATGCTTCCGGACAGGCTGTCCGGCGTGATCCCGGCGAGAAAGGCCTTGGAGAAGCCGCCGATCAGGCCGCTCTCGCCGGTGAAAGCGAGGCTGTAGCCGTAGATCACCCAGATCACCGCGACCATGCAGGTGATCGCCAGCACCTGGGTCAGCACCGACAGCAGGTTCTTTGCGCGCACCAGCCCGCCATAGAACAGCGCAAGGCCCGGTACGATCATCAGCAGCACCAGAACGGTGGCGACGATCATCCAGGCGGTATCGCCCCTGTCGAGCGTCGGCTGGGTCTGGGCGAGGGCCGGTGTCGCGGTCAGGAGGCCGGCCGCGAGAGCCGACAGTCCCGCGCGGCGGCGAGGCATGAGAGTCATCGGAAAACTCCTGATTGAGTGAAAAGCGCGGGCGGCGATGTGCCGCTCGGGCGGCAGGCGCATCGGCCGGAGCGGGGAGGAGGCGGGCAGGGAGATGTCAGAGGGCTGCGGCATCGACCTCTCCGGTCCGGATGCGCACGGCATGTTCGAGATTGGCGACGAAGATCTTGCCGTCGCCGATCTGGCCGGTCTTCGCCGCGCCGACGATGGCGGCGACGGTGCGCTCGACCTGACCGGCCGGGACCGCAACCTCGATCTTGATCTTGGGCACGAAGGTCACGGCGTATTCAGCGCCGCGATAGATTTCGGTGTGCCCCTTCTGCCGGCCGTATCCCTTGACCTCGGTAACCGTCAGGCCGTGGACGCCGAGGGTCGTCAGCGCGTCGCGCACGTCCTCCAGCTTGAAGGGCTTGATAATCGCCGTCACGATTTTCATAGGTATCGATCCCCACATGAGCCAGGTCGCACGACCGGGCGGTGACAACCGGGGACATCGCGAAGGCAGGTGCGATCGCCTTCAGGGCCCCAGCCAGGTCAGAGGGAATCAAAAGCCGTGCCAGACCGGCAAACAGGTCTAGCGCGCTAATTTCTATGTGTTTTTTGAAGACGGGGAGAGCTTGGGCGGCATCCTTGCGGTGCGCTGCCCAAGAACTCATCGGTGCTGCTCAATTGGGCGGCAGCAGGAGGATCAGTCCGGTTTGACCTTCCGCTCGCGCAACGAGCCTTCCTGCGCGACGGAGGCGACCAGCGTGCCGTCCGGCTTGAAGATCAGCCCGCGCGTCAGTCCCCGGCCGTTCTGCGCGCTCGGGCTGTCCTGCGAGTAGAGCAGCCATTCGTCGGCCCGGAACGGGCGGTGAAACCACATCGCATGGTCGAGGCTGGCGGGCATCATGCGCTTGTCGAACAGCGTGCGGCCGTAGCGGGCCATCGCCGCGTCGAGCAGCGAAAAGTCGGAGGCGTAGGCCAGAGCGCACAAATGGAGCGCCGGATCGTCCGGCAGGGTCGCCGCGGTGCGAATCCAGACATTGATCCGGCCGTCTTCGATCTTCTTGCCGAAATAGCGTTCGTATTCGACCGGCCGCAGCTCGATCGGCCGGTCGGATTCGTAGTAGCGGCGGATGAATTCCGGCATCTGGTTGAGGATCGGCTGCTTGGCCAGCTCTTCGGCGGTGAGCTTTTCAGGGGGCGGCACGTCGGGCATGCGGTCCTGATGATCGAACGCGCCTTGCTCGTCGACATGAAACGACACCATCATCGAAAAGATCGCCTGCCCGTGCTGGATCGCGGTGACGCGCCGCGTCGCATAGCTCTTGCCGTCGCGCAGCCGCTCCACTTCGTAGACGATCGGAATCTGCGGGTCGCCGGGCAGAATGAAATAGCAGTGCAGCGAGTGCGGCATGCGCCCCTCGACCGTGCGGCAGGCCGCCACCAGTGCCTGCCCGATCACCTGGCCGCCGAATACGCGCTGCCAGCTCGTCTGCGGGCTGACGCCGCGGAACATGTTCACTTCCAGCGGTTCGATGTCGAGAATGGCGAGGAGATCGATCAGGCTTTTGGACATCGGCAACTTTCGGACTCTGGCGCGGGGGTCTGGCGAGGTGGTTTCGGATTGGGCGCGGTTACTGCTAAACAGGCTTATCTGTTCATGGACCACTTATGTCGCGCAGGCGGCGCGGGGTGGCAAGAGTAAGGATCGCGGTCGATGCCCGGACAGAATGGCATTGTGGTTGCCGGCGGTGCATTTGCCGGGCTGGCGCTGGCGCTGGCGTTGCGGCAGGGACTGGGGCCGGACGTGCCGGTCGTCGTCGCCGACCCCGCGCTCGGAGCGCAGCCGGCCTATGACCCGCGGGCATCGGCGATCGTTGCGGCGTGCCGGCGGCTGTTCGACGCGATCGGGGTCTGGGACGAGGTTGCAGCGGAGGCGCAGCCGATCCTCGACATGGTCGTGACCGACAGCCGGCTCGAGGGTGCGACGCGTCCCTCGTTCCTGACCTTCGCCGGCGAGATCGAGCCGGGCGAGCCTTTCGCCCATATGATCGAGAACCGCCACCTGATCGCGGCGCTGACAAGATGCGCGACTGCCGCCGGCGTCGATCTGCGCCCCTGCGCCGTGACCGGTTTTGAGACGAAGCCGGATCGCATCGACGTCGCGCTGGGCGACGGCAGCGAGATCAGCGCGGCCCTGCTGGTCGCGGCCGACGGTGCGAGGTCGCGATTGCGCGAGCGCGCCGGCATCGCCACCCATGGCTGGGATTACGACCAGTCCGGCATCGTTTTCAACGTCAGCCACGAACGCGACCATGAGGGGCGCGCGGTGGAGCATTTCTTTCCGGCCGGCCCGTTTGCAATTCTGCCGCTGACCGGCCGGCGCTCGTCGCTGGTATGGACCGAGCGGCGGCGCGAGGCGGCGCGGCTTCTTGCGCTGCCGGAACAGGATTTTCAGTATGAGCTGGAAAGCCGGTTCGGGCTGGAACTCGGCGAGGTTCGTCCGCTCGACAAGCCGCGGGCTTTTCCGCTCGGCTATTTCGTCGCGCGCAGCTTCGTCGCCGACCGTCTGGCGCTGGTCGGCGACGCCGCCCATGTGATCCATCCGATCGCCGGGCAGGGGCTCAATCTCGGGCTGAAGGACGTTGCCGCGCTTGCCGAAGTCATCGTCGATGCGGCGCGGCTCGGCATCGACATCGGCCAGGTCGATGTGCTGGAGCGCTATCAGCGCTGGCGGCGTTTCGACACGATGGCGATGGGCGTAGCCACCAACTCGCTCAACATGCTGTTCTCCAACCGCTCGACGCTGCTGCGCAGCGTGCGCGATATCGGACTCGGCATCGTCGATCGGTTGCCGCCGCTCAAGAGCGCCTTCATCCGGCAGGCGGCGGGACTGTCCGGCGAGGTGCCGCGGCTATTGAAGGGTGAGGCGCTCTGAAGCGTTTTCGAGCGAAGCACGCCCCA
>JBEBWH010000173.1:0-6833 GCA_040392305.1 Bradyrhizobium sp.
ACGGTGCGCGCCGGTCTCGGCTACAAGTTCTGAGGCGCGCGTCCGCACCACGATCCGCCTTCTTAATCGCCGGCCTTGCCCGGCGATTTTTCTTGGCAGGGCGGCCGGCGGGATAGCTCCCGCGCGCTTGGGACCGTGCCTTCGTCATCGGATCTCATCCCAAATTAGCCCTTGACGGGGTGTCTGCTGCTGCCCTATTTCCCGCGGCGGGACACCTCCCCCCAACGGGAGGCTTACTATCTGGAAGGATAGACGATGACTGTAGCGAAGCCCGCTCAGCGGCCGTCCGTGCCGCATTTTTCGTCCGGACCCTGCGCCAAGCGCCCCGGTTGGACCCCCGAAAGCCTCAAAGACGCAGCGCTCGGCCGCTCGCACCGCGCCAAGATCGGCAAGGCCAAGCTCAAGGCCGCCATCGATCTGACCCGCGACGTGCTTGAGGTTCCGGCCGACTATCGCATCGGCATCGTGCCGGCGTCGGACACCGGAGCAGTGGAAATGGCGCTGTGGTCGCTGCTCGGCGCGCGCCCCGTCACCATGATCGCCTGGGAGTCGTTCGGCGAAGGCTGGGTGACCGACGTCGTCAAGCAGCTCAAGCTGAAGGACGTCACCACGCTCAAGGCGGGCTATGGCGAGCTTCCCGATCTCGCCAAGGCCGATCCCGCCTCCGACATCGTCTTCACCTGGAACGGCACCACCTCCGGCGTGCGCGTGGCGAACGCCGACTGGATCAGGGCGGATCGCGAGGGCCTGACCATCTGCGACGCGACCTCGGCGGCGTTCGCACAGGCGCTCGACTGGACCAAGCTCGATGTCGTCACCTTCTCATGGCAGAAGGCGCTCGGCGGCGAGGCGGCGCATGGCATGCTGATCCTTAGCCCGCGCGCGGTGGCGCGGCTCGAGAGCTATACGCCCGCCTGGCCGCTGCCGAAGATTTTCCGCATGACCAAGGGCGGCAAGCTGATCGAAGGCATCTTCGTCGGCGAAACCATCAACACGCCCTCGATGCTGTGCGTCGAGGACTATCTCGACGCGCTCGACTGGGCGAAGTCGGTCGGCGGTCTCAACGGTCTGATCGCCCGCGCCGACGCCAACACCAAGGTGCTGACGGACTGGGTGGCAAAGACGCCGTGGATCGATTTCCTCGCCGCCGACCCCGCGATCCGTTCCAACACCTCGGTTTGCCTTAAGGTGGTCGATCCGGCGGTGACGGCGCTGGCGCCCGACGCGCAGGCGACCTTCGCCAAGGCGCTGGTCGCGGCGGTGGAGAAGGAAGGCGCGGGCTACGACCTCGGCCATTACCGCGATGCCCCTCCCGGCTTGCGCATCTGGTGCGGTGCGACCGTGGAAGCCGCCGATGTCGCGGTGCTGACGCAGTGGCTCGACTGGGCCTTTGCCGAGGCCAAGGCCTCGCTCGCCAAGGCGGCGTAGTTTCCCGTCATCTTCTTCCTCGTCGTGGCCGGGCTTGACCCGGCCATCCATCAAAACGATGGACCCGCGGGTCAAGCCCGCGGGTGACGCTGAGCAATCAATTCAGTTTCAACGGATCAATCATCATGGCCAAGCCCAAAGTTCTCATTTCCGATGCTCTCTCTCCCGCCGCCGTGCAGATCTTCAAGGATCGCGGCATCGAGGTCGACTTCCAGCCCGCGCTCGGCAAGGACAAGGAAAAGCTCGCCGAGATCATCGGCAACTATGACGGTCTCGCCATCCGCTCGGCCACCAAGGCGACCGCCAAGATCCTCGAGAAGGCCAAGCGCCTCAAGGTGATCGGCCGCGCCGGCATCGGCGTCGACAACGTCGAGATTCCGGCGGCGACGGCGCGCGGCATCATCGTGATGAACACGCCGTTCGGCAATTCGATCACCACCGCCGAGCACGCCATCACCCTGATGCTGGCGCTTGCGCGCGAAATCCCGCAGGCGGACGCCTCGACGCAGGCCGGCAAGTGGGAGAAGAACCGCTTCATGGGCGTCGAGATCACCGGCAAGACGCTCGGCGTGATCGGCTGCGGCAATATCGGCGCCATCGTCGCCGACCGCGCGCTCGGCCTGAAGATGAAGGTCGTCGCTTACGATCCGTTCCTGTCGCCGGAGCGCGCCAAGGATATCGGCGTGGAGAAGGTGGAGCTGGATGAACTGTTCAAGCGCGCCGACTTCATCACCCTGCATACGCCGCTGACCGACAAGACGCGCAACATCATCGACGCCGCGGCGATTGCGAAGATGAAGAAGGGCGTGCGCATCATCAACTGCGCGCGCGGCGGCCTCGTCGACGAGCAGGCGCTGGTCGATGCGCTCAATGCGAAGCAGGTCGCGGGCGCGGCGTTCGACGTGTTCACCGAGGAGCCGGCGACCAGCAATGTGCTGTTCGGCCATCCCAATGTGATCTGCACGCCGCATCTTGGCGCTTCCACCACCGAGGCGCAGGAAAACGTCGCGCTGCAGGTCGCCGAGCAGATGTCCGACTATCTGCTGACCGGCGCCATCTCCAACGCCATCAACTTCCCCTCGATCACGGCCGAGGAAGCGCCGAAACTCAAGCCTTTCGTCGAACTCGCCGAGAAGCTCGGCTCCTTCGCGGGCCAGTTGACCGAGACCGGCATCAGCAAGGTCACCATCACCTATGAGGGACAGGTGGCCGAGATGAAGATCAAGGCGCTGTCTTCGGCGGCGCTGTCGGGCCTGCTGCGGCCGATGCTGGGCGACGTCAACGTCGTCTCCGCGCCGGTGGTGGCCAAGGAGCGCGGCATGATTGTGGAGGAAGTGACCCGCGCGGCGGAGGGCGACTACGAAAGCCTCATCACCGTCACCGTCACCACCGAGCGGCAGTCGCGTTCGGTGTCCGGCACGGTGTTCGCCGACGGCCAGCCGCGCCTCGTCGACATCAAGGGCATCCGGGTCGACGCCGCATTCGGCAAGTCGATGATCTACATCACCAACGAGGACAAGCCGGGCTTCATCGGCAAGTTCGCCTCGATCCTCGGCAATGCCAAGGTCAACATCGCGACCTTCAATCTTGGCCGCAAGGCGCAGGGCGGCGACGCCATCGCGCTGGTCGAGGTGGACGGCGCGGTGCCGGCGGAGGTCTTGGCGGAAGTGCAGGCGCTGCCGCAGGTGAAGCAGGTCAAGACGCTGGCGTTCTGACGCCATCGCGCTCCGCGGCCGCGATCCGCGGCGGCTCCTGACATCCAAAGCCCCGGCTCAGGCAAAACCGAGCCGGGGCTTTTTCATGAGAGCGATTCCAGATCAGGCGTCTGATCGAATCGGGCGCGACCATCTAAAGTCCGGTGCCCGCAGACGGCTTCCCGCGGGATTTGACAGCCGGAAGCGGGTGTCGGTAGTATTTAGAATAATTCTAAAGTAGGTTTTGCCGGCATGAAGGCATTTTCCGAGCTGACCGAGCGGGAGGTTCTCGCCGTCGCCATTTCGGCGGAGGAGGAGGACAGCCGGATCTATATGAGCTTCGCCGAGGATCTCGCCGACCGCTATCCGGATTCGGCCAAGGTGTTCCGCGAGATGGCCGAGGAGGAGAGCGGCCATCGTCACCGCCTGCTGGAAATGTACGAGCAGCGCTTCGGGCCGAACCTGCCGCCGATCCGGCGCGGCGATGTGAAGGGCTTCATCCGGCGGCGGCCGATCTGGCTCACCCGCAATCTGCCGCTCGACCGCATCCGCAAGGAAGCCGAGACGATGGAGTTTGAGGCGCAGCGTTTCTATGCGCGCGCCGCCGAGCAGGCGACCGATACCGGGGTGCGCAAATTGCTCGGCGATCTCGCCGAAATGGAGAAGGGGCACGAGCGGCTGGCGACGCGGCTGACCGACGCCATCCTGACGCCGGACGCCCGCGCCGCCGAGGACACCGCGCGGCGGCGGATGTTCGTGCTGCAATACGTCCAGCCGGGCCTCGCCGGGCTGATGGACGGTTCGGTCTCGACGCTGGCGCCGCTGTTCGCCGCCGCCTTTGCGACGCATAACAATTTCCAGACGTTTCTGGTCGGACTGGCCGCGTCCATCGGCGCGGGCATCAGCATGGGCTTTGCCGAGGCGCTGTCGGACGACGGCTCGATGACCGGGCGCGGTTCGCCATGGTTGCGCGGCGGTATCTCCGGGCTGATGACCACACTCGGCGGGCTCGGTCACACGTTTCCTTATCTGGTGCCGGACAGCTGGGCCAACGCGTTCTGGATCGCGACCGCGATCGCGGGCGCCGTGGTGTTCGTGGAATTGTGGGCGATCGCCTATATCCGCGCCCGCTACATGGATACGCCGTTCCTGCAGGCGGCGTTTCAGGTCGTGCTCGGCGGCGTCATCGTGCTCGGCGTGGGAATTCTGATCGGTGGCGCATAGCGTCGCACGCTATCGCTTGCCGGACGCGAACACGATGCCGGCCAGCACCAGCGCGTAGCCGATCAGATGAAAGAGCTGCAGCCGCTCGCCGAGAAAGACGATCGCCATCGCCGAGCCGAACACCGGCACCAGATGGAAGAACGGCGCGGCGCGGTTCGGCCCGATCAGCATGAGGCCGCGGTTGAAGAACAGATAGGCCAGCGCCGAGGGAAAGATGATGACATAGGTCATGGTCCCGACGGTGAGCAGGTCCAGCACCGGCGGGCGGTCGGACAGCGCCTCCCATGCGACGCCGGGCAGCAGGATGATGCCGCCGCAGCCCATGGTGAAAGAGATCAGCGACAGCGGATGGATCGCCGGCCGCTTCGGCATCAGCGCCGAATAGAGGCCGAAGATCACCAGCGCCGACGTGAACATGATGTCGCCGATGTTGAACTGGATCGCGGCCAGCGCCGCGAGATCGCCGCGCAGCAGGATGATCAGCACGCCGGCGAGCGACAGCGTGATGCCGAGCGCCTGCGCGCGCGTCAGCCGGACGCCGAACAGCACCAGCGACCACAGCGCGACGAACAGCGGCCCGGACGACTGGATCAGCAGCGCGTTGACCGCCTGGGTATATTGCAGCCCCCAATAGGACAGCGCGTTGTTGAACGCGAAGCCGGTGCAGGCGAGCACGAGCAGCAGCGGCAGATGCCGGCGGACGGTCGGCCAGTCCTTGCGCAGATGCGGCCATGCGAAGGGCAACAGCAGCAGCGCGGCCCCGATCCAGCGCAGTCCGGTCAGCGTCATCGGCGGAATGTGATGCGCGACGAAGCGGCCGAGCACGATGTTGCTGGCCCAGAACAGCGACATCAGGCTTAGCAGCAGATAGGGCTGGTTGGCGAAGCGGGTCATCAAAGCGGGGCGTTGCGCGGGCGCGTTGGTCAGGGCCATTTGCGGCACGATGCCAAAGAAACTCGCCGCGCGCCGCGATAACCGGCCGCTTGCGGATTGACGGAAGACGTGTCGGACGAACTGCCACGCGAGCGGATCGCGAGCAGACGTCCAAGTTTCGCCCCGCAGCCGCGCGGCGGCAACCGTCATTGTCGAAGGGCTGTCATGCCGATTGGACCGGTTCAGGCCGGCGTCACCGGCGGCGGCTTGCGAATTGGTCCGCGCGCCGCGACGAAAATGCCGGTCAGCACCATGGCGTAGCCGACGAGGTGATAGAGGTGCATGCTTTCACCGAGCAGGCCGATCGCCATCACCGAGCCGAACACCGGAATAAGATGCATGAACGGCGCGGCGCGGTTGGCCCCGATCAGCTGGATGCCGCGGTCGAAAAACAGATACGCGACCGTCGAGGGCAGCGTTACGACATAGAGACATGACAGCAGCGTCGCGGTGTTGATCGCCATCAGCCGGCCGCTGGCGATTTCCCAGATCACGAACGGCACGAGGCCGAGCGCGCCGCAGCCGAAGGTGAAGGCGAGGAACGACAGCGTATGCACGGCCGGGCGCTTGACCATCAGCGTCGAGTAGAAGCCGAAGATGCAGAAGGCGATGACATAGATGACGTCGCCCTTGTTGAGTTCGATTTCGGCGAGCGCGGTGAGGTCGCCGCGCAGCACGATGACGAACACGCCAATGGTCGAGAGGACGACGCCGAAGGCCTGCCCCGCCGTCAGCCGCACCCGCAGCAGCACCAGCGACCACAGCGCGACATACAGCGGCGACGACGATTGCAGCAGCAGGCCGTTGAGCGCCTGGGTATATTCCAGCGCCCAGTAGGACAGCGTGTTGAAGATCGTGATGCCGGTGAGCGACAGCACGATCATCAGCCCGAGCGATCCGCGAATCGTCGGCCAGTCGCGCTGAAGATGCGGCCACGCCAGCGGCAGCAGCAGCACCAGTGCGCCGGCCCATCGGATCAGCGACAGCATGCCCGGTGGAATCTGTCCGGCGATATACCGTCCGACGACGATATTGCCGGCCCAGGCCAGCGCGGTCAGGCTCAAGAGCAGATAGGGCTGGTCGAACAGGCGTCGCAGCGGGGTGGCGGGCGACGACGCTGATGGACTTGGCATTGGGCTGTCTTCAAGGGTGGCGGCTCCGCACCGGCGGCGGGCATCCCGGAGCCTTTGTGCGAGTGGTCGCACACATTGAAGGAACTTCCGGATATTTCAATAGCTTGGATGCATTCCACACATGCGCGCGCGGTGCGTCCTGCTTGCGTCGCGCCGCGTCATCCGTTATCGGATTGAGGCCTCGCAGGGCGCGATGCCGCGCCGCGAGGCCCGTCCCGTCCTGAATTGCGTCTTGTTGCGTCTGCCGCATCGTTTGCGCGCGGGCGCCGGGGTGTGAGCGCGGGGCGTCTGAACTGGTAGTGTGGCGGCGCATCTCGAGCCGCCGATTTACGGATTTTGACGGTAGGCGCGGCGACGCTGCGCCTTTCTGAGAGGATCGTCTCGGCATGACCAATGTTGTTGTCGTCGGCGCCCAGTGGGG
>JBEBWH010000174.1:0-6813 GCA_040392305.1 Bradyrhizobium sp.
CGCACGACGCTTGAGGACATGCCGGGCCGCATCGCTGCGTTGCTGGAAGAGCGCAAGAAGCTGGAGCGCGACCTTGCGGATGCGCGCAAGAAGCTTGCGATGGGCGGCGGGGCCGGTGCAGCCGCGGGCGTGGATGGCGGCGATGCCCGCCAGATCGCCGGCACCAGACTGATGGCGCGCCGTGTCGAAGGCATCGAGATGAAGGATCTCAAAAGCCTCGCCGACGACGGCAAGAAGCAGATCGGCTCGGGTGTCGTTGCCATTGTCGGCGTGACCGAGGATGGCAAGGCTGGAATCGTCGTCGGCGTCACCGGCGATCTGACCGACCGCTTCAACGCCGTCGATCTCGTGCGCAAGGGCTCGGAGGCGCTCGGCGGCAAGGGCGGCGGCGGCCGCCCCGATATGGCGCAGGCAGGCGGGCCGGACGGCTCCAAGGCCGAGGCGGCGCTGGAGGCGATTGCGGCGGCCATGGGCGCCTAGACGGGGCCGGCCGGGCCTTTCCGTCTGCGCCCAGCTTGGACCAAGGCCGCTAAGCGGCCTTGTGGCATACGACTGCTAGCTTGTTGCCGGTCGGGTCGCGAAGATAGGGGCATACCACTCCGGACCATAATCCGGGCGAGGGCCAGGTGGTCCTTCATCGCTCCCGCCGTGAGCCATCGCTGCCTAGTAGAAGGCATGGACCTGCTCGGGCGTGGCCGCGTCAAAACCGACCATGATGCCATTGCCGGCGCGCGCTTCCTTGCCGTCATAGGGCGTGCACAACCAGATCGACTGTCCGTCGTTCCGTCCGCCGAGGCCATAGCCGATAAAGCTGCCTTGTTCGGCAAAGCGCTTCCACCCGATGGCGCCGAGCACGGCATCGTAGAAAAACTTGCTCTGTGCGAGATCGGCTGCGCCGATCGTCAGATATCCAATCATGTGCGATCCCCTGAACCGGTAGGGAAGGCTATCATGTGATCAGAACAAATCAAGAACAATCCGAATTCAAATCGACAGTTGCGGCCAAGAAAAATCCCCGGCTCGGAAGAGCCGGGGATTTTCGACCGCAAACGCGACGGACGGAGCGTCAGGGGAGCGCCTTGGTAAGATTCTCGGCGACCTTGTCGAGGAAGCCGGTGGTCGACAGCCAACGCTGCTCCGCGCCGACGAGCAGCGCGAGATCCTTGGTCATGAAGCCCGCTTCGACGGTTTCGACGCAGACCTTCTCCAGCGTTGCGGCGAATTTCGCCAGCTCCGAGTTGTCGTCGAGCTTGGCGCGATGGCTCAGGCCGCGGGTCCAGGCGAAGATCGAGGCAATCGAGTTGGTCGAGGTTTCGTTGCCCTTCTGGTGCTCGCGATAGTGGCGCGTCACGGTGCCGTGGGCGGCTTCGGATTCCATCACCTTGCCATCGGGGGTCAGCAGCACGGAGGTCATCAGGCCGAGCGAGCCATAGCCCTGCGCCACGGTGTCGGACTGCACGTCGCCGTCGTAGTTCTTGCAGGCCCAGACATAGCCGCCGGACCACTTCATCGCGGCCGCCACCATGTCGTCGATCAGGCGATGCTCGTAGGTGATGCCTTTCGCCTCGAAGTCCTTCCTGAACTCCGTGTCGTAGACCTCCTGGAAGATGTCCTTGAAGCGGCCGTCATACTGCTTGAGGATGGTGTTCTTGGTCGACAGATAGACCGGATAGCCCTTGGCCAGGCCCAAATTCATCGAGGCGCGGGCGAAGTCGCGGATCGACTGGTCGAGGTTGAACATCGCCAGCGTCACGCCGGGGCCGGGAGCCTTGTAGACTTCCCGCTCGATCACGTTGCCGTCGTCGCCGACGAATTTCAGCGTGATGGTGCCGGCAGTCGGGAACTTGAAATCGGTGGCGCGATACTGATCGCCGAACGCATGGCGGCCGATGATGATCGGCTTGGTCCAGCCCGGCACGAGACGCGGCACGTTGCTGCAGATGATCGGTTCGCGGAATACGACGCCGCCGAGGATGTTGCGGATCGTGCCGTTCGGCGACTTCCACATTTCCTTGAGGCCGAATTCCTTCACGCGCGCCTCGTCCGGCGTGATGGTGGCGCATTTCACGCCGACGCCGACTTTCTTGATGGCGTTGGCGGCGTCGATCGTCACCTGATCGTTGGTCTTGTCGCGATGCTCGATCCCAAGGTCGAAATACTGCAGTTCGATATCGAGGAACGGGTTGATCAGCTTGTCCTTGATGTACTGCCAGATGATCCGGGTCATCTCGTCGCCGTCGAGTTCGACGACCGGATTTTTCACCTTGATTTTTGCCATGAGGAGTCAAGCCTTGTCGTTGCGGGTGTCTTTGGAGAGGCGGGGGAACCGGGAGATGGTTCCGGCGCCGTGCCTATAGCACCGCTGCCCCCGGAGTGAAAGGAGGGGCGGCAGCAAAGCCGCTGGGCGCCGGCGTGCGGCCCCCGCCGGCGCCGGCCGCCATCCCGCGGGCCTGGAGCGTCAGAAGGCCGCCTGGGTGGCGGTCCCGGCGACGATGTACCACGTCACCACGAGGCCGCAGATCAGCGCGCCGGGCAGGCTCGATCCGGTGCGCCGGAAGGTGAATGTGCTGATGATGGCCACCGCCGCCAGCAGCGGCACGAACTGGATGGCGATGATCGTGGCGAGAGGGATGAACGCCGGATCGGGCAGGGGGTTGATGAGCTGCCCATGCAGCCACAGCGCGCCATACTGGACGGCGAGGAGGAGCACGAAGCCCAGCGTCAATGCGCCGATGCTGGTGAGATAGCTCGCCGCGACGCCGGCTCCGGTACGGCTGAAATTGCGGTGCAGGACATGCAGCGCCACGACGAAGAAGGCCGTGAGGGGGGCAAGATAGATCAGGAAGATGAGCCATTGCCGGGCGCTCATCGGCTTTAGCGCCACCACCCAGAACCGGAAGTCGATCTTGAAGGCGAGATCGGCCAGCCGCAGCGCGCTGTAGCCGGCGGCGACCGTGACGAAGGCGATCACGATCGAGGGGACGATGATGTCCGCCCGGCGCGCGCGCTTCGGCGCAAACGGCACCAGCGCCAGGGCGATGATCATGTTGATCAGCGCCCATACCACGATCTGGTTGGTGATGCCTTGCGGCAGCAGCCGGCTCGGCGTGACAAATGTGCCGCCAAGGGCGAATGCCGGATAGTAGGTGATCGCCGGGACCAGCGCGGAAAACAGCAACGCTGCGGCGTAGCCTGCCCCGCGTGGCTGATGCGGCAACGGCTGCGCCTGCTCCGGATACGGTCTCAGCGCCAGCCGCGAAAAGGCCGGAAGCCCGATCAGGAGATCGAACACCCCGAGCAGCAGGGCGACGAACCCGACCAGCGCTGCGAGCGTGCCGATCTCCTTGCCGAGCCAGATCTGGTTGTCGGAGGGGAGCGACGTGCCGCCCTGCAGGGTTTTGCCGAACCAGTCGAGGCTGTCGCCGACCGCCTGCCGCGAGAAATGCTCGCCTGGATGGCTGACCGCCGGCGCATACAGCATCCGGCCCGTGCCCTTGGCGATGTCGCCATAGAGCTTGCCGGGCTCGACGGCGCCGGTCGCGCCGAACATGGCCCACAATTTCGGGCTGTCGACGATGTCGCGGCCGCGGCGGACCTCCCACATCAGCGCGGAGAACTCATTATATTGGCCGAACACGACGGCGACGTTGCGTGGCCAGTTCGGCGTGCCGTCGGCGGCGAACGGCTTGCCGGTGGAAGAGCCGACCAGCACCATCGCCTTGTAGTCGTTGGGCATCGCCGAGGCTGCGGCGAGCACGGCCCAGCCGCCCATCGAATGGCCTTCCAGGCCGATATTATTTTTGTCGACGAAATCCAGACCGCGCAGATAGGCAAGGCCGTCGGGACCGCCGAAGCCGTTGGCGAGGGCCGGCGGATCGCTATAGCCATGCCCGGTCTGATCGATCGCTAGCACGACATAGCCGCGCCGGGCGAACTCGATGGCGAAAGCGTCCTGCGTTTCGCGCGAGTTGATATAGCCGTGAACCGCGAGAATGGCCGGGGCCGGCGTCTGCGCGCTCGCCCCGCGCGGCACGTAGAGCAGCGCGCTCATGGTGTTGCCGGCGGCGCCTTTGAACCGGATGTCCGCGATGCGGATGCCGTCGGCCGTCTGGGTGCTGTGGGCAAGCCAGCCGCCGGCCACGATCAGGATTGCCCCGACGATCAGCCATGCCCATCTGCCACGCATCGAAATTGTCCCCGTCTCTTTCGGCAGGCGCAGTGGTGAGCCGGGCCGTCGCCGCGCGTGATCCTTAGTCGAAAGGTGCGCGCGTGCAAGCGCCGCCGCGGCCGGACTGTGGACGGCTGCAGGTTCCGCGCGGCGCATGATTTTGCTTGAGATTTGATGTCGGGCGCGCCACACGGGGGGCACCATTTCCCCTACCAGCAGGATGAAGAGCATGCCGGAAGCCGGCGCCGACCAACCCATGCCGCGCCAGGACGCCGCCACGCCGATTGTCATTCTGGTTGAACCGCAGCTCGGCGAGAATGTCGGCATGGCGGCGCGCGCGATGGGCAAGGTCGGGCTGACCGAGCTGCGGCTGGTCAGCCCGCGCGACGGCTGGCCCAATGTCGCCGCCCGCCGTGCGGCGTCTGGCGCCGACCATATCATCGAGCGGGTTCGGCTGTTCGAGACCGTCGAGGCGGCGGTGGCGGATTGTTCGCTGTTGTTTGCCACGACCGCCCGGGCGCACGACCAGGCCAAGCCGGTGGTCGGGCCGGAGGCGGCGGCCGGCGAGGCTGTTGTCGAGATCGCGCGCAGCGGGCGGGTCGGGATTCTCTTCGGGCGCGAGCGCTACGGCCTGCGCAACGAGGAGGTGGCGCTGGCTGACCGGATCGTGACGTTTCCCGTCAATCCTGAATTTGCCTCGCTCAATCTGGCCCAGGCCGTGCTGCTGACCGGCTATGAGTGGTTCAGGCAGGCGCGGCAAGGTGCGCTGCCTTTCACCATGCCGGAGCGGTCGGATCGCGCTTCGCAGCATCAGATGCAGATCTTCTTCGAGAATCTGGTTGCCGAACTCGACAAGGTCGAATTCCTGCGCCCGCCCGAGAAGCGGGACACCATGCTGGTCAATCTGCGCAACATCTTCACCCGCATGGAGCCGACGAAGCAGGATCTGCACACGCTGCACGGCGTGGTGATGGCGATCGCGGAAGGGCGCAAGGGGCCTGCGAAGGGCGGTGTTCTCGACAGCGAGCAGGCCACGCGGCTCCGCGCGCTGCTGGCCGAACACGGCGAAAACCGCTCGCCGCACGAAAGCGGCACGGTCCGCGGGCTTGCCCGCCTGCTGCGCCGTAACCCGACCGATGCGGAGCGTCTGTTGTGGAACGCGCTGAAGAGCGATCGCCGCTTTGCCGGGCAGTTCAAGCGCCAGACGCCGGTGGGGCGCCATATTCCCGATTTCGTTTCATTCGAGCGGCGCGTCGCCATCGAGCTGGTCGGCGCCGACGAGCCCGAGACCATCGTCAATGACCGCGCCCGACGCCAGAACTGGCTCGAGGAGCGCGGCTATCGCGTGGTCTGCGTCATGGCCGGCGATCTCGAACAGCATCTGGATGAGGCGCTGGCGAGCGTTCAGGCCGCTGGCTCAATCACAAAATAACGTGATCGTGATCAGCGGCTGAATCTGACGGCGCTGACTAGCCTTCCTTGACCTGCGCTACCGCGAGCGGCAGAAGCTCGTTCATCTTCTGTCGCACGTCGGCCTCGCTGACGCCCTTGTCGGCGAGGTCTTTGGCGACCTTGCGCATGACGTCGTCATCACCCGCTTCCTCGAAATCGGCGGCGACGACATCCTTGGAATAGGCGTCGGCATCGGCCCCGGTCTTGCCGAGCAGTTCGGCCGCCCACAGCCCCAGCATCTTGTTGCGTCGGGCAATGGCCTTGAACTTCTGCTCCTCATCGAGGGCGAACTTTTTCTCAAAACCTTGCTGGCGCTGGTCGAACGTCGTCATGGTTGCAAGTTCCGATGGCAAGAGGGCATTTCCGCCATATTGCGGCGGCGTGCATGCGCGCATAGATAGTCGGCCATGGCGGCCAAGACAACGGTCCCGAGGTCGCAGGGGATGGGTAAAAGTCGGTTGAAGCCGTTCGGGTCGATTGTATCGCACGGTCCGATGGGCTAGGTTGCGAACGGGTCCGGTTCGCGTTTCGTTTCTTTGTCCTGACCTCATATGCAGCTCCGCTGCGGGTCATGCTGTCACACGGAGCACACCCACCCCATGGATTTCAACAAAACCCGGTACATCCCCATGAGCCGTCGACGCCGCATCTATGAAGGCAAGGCAAAAGTCCTTTACGAGGGGCCGGAACCCGGCACCCTGATCCAGCACTTCAAGGACGATGCGACCGCCTTCAATGCCAAAAAGCATCAGGTGATCGAGGGCAAGGGCGTTCTGAACAACCGGATCTCCGAGTACATCTTCCAGCACCTCAACGATATCGGAGTGCCGACGCATTTCATCCGCCGGCTCAACATGCGCGAGCAGTTGATCCGGGAGGTCGAGATCGTCCCGCTTGAGGTGGTCGTGCGCAACGTCGCGGCCGGCTCGCTGTCGCAGCGCCTCGGCATCGAGGAGGGCACGCAGCTGCCGCGCTCGATCATCGAATTCTACTACAAGAACGACCAGCTCAACGACCCGATGGTCTCCGAAGAGCACATCACCGCCTTCGGCTGGGCGACGCCGCAGGAGATCGACGACATCATGGCGCTGGCGATCCGCGTCAATGATTTCCTCTCCGGCCTGTTCCTCGGCATCGGCATCCGCCTCGTCGACTTCAAGATGGAGTGCGGCCGGCTGTTCGAGAACGAGATG
>JBEBWH010000175.1:0-6802 GCA_040392305.1 Bradyrhizobium sp.
ATCGCGCCGCGATGATGTGTTCCCTGGAAACGAGAGCCGTGTTCCTCGACAACGACGTGGTGGATTTCTGCCGGCGGCTGCCGGCGCATTTCAAGTATCGCAACGGCGAGCGCAAATATCTGCTCAAGAAGGCGCTGCAGCCGCTCCTGCCGCGCGAGATCATCGAGCGCCGGAAAAAAGGCTTCGGCATCCCGCTGGCGGCATGGATGCGGCAGGTGCCGCGCGATCCGCCGTTCGATCCGGTGCCCGGTATGCGCTTGGATTGGATGCGGCGGGCGTGGTGCGATCATCGCGCCGGTCGCGCCGATCATCGACTTGCGTTATGGACATGGCTCAGCCTGCAGCACACCCTGCGCGCCGCGCAAGCCGGACACTGACAAGCCGGGCATTGAGATGGATCACTCTGTTTTTCTTACCGAGGCGAAGATCGAGGCGACGCACTGGTGGTTCGTCGAGCGCCGCCGGCTGTTCGCCTCGCTGATCCGCAAGGCGGCGATTGCGCCCGACGCCACGGTGGTCGATATCGGCACCGGCACCGGCGCCAATCTCCGTCTGCTGAAGCAGATGGGCTTTGCCAGGGTCGCAGGCATCGACCCGAGCGAGGACGCCGCGCATTGGTGCGCCGAAAAGGGCCTGGGCCAGGTGCAGGCGGGCGATATCCGCGCGCTGCCGCTCCCCGATGCCTCGGTCGATCTGCTGCTCGCAACCGACGTCATCGAGCATGTCGATGACGACAAACAGGCGGTCGCGGAAATCCGCCGCGTGCTGCGTCCCGGCGGCACCGCGCTGATCACGGTCCCGGCGTTCCCGAGCCTGTGGGGATTGCAGGACATCAAGTCGCATCACTACCGGCGCTATCGTATGACGCCGTTTTTGCAGTTGCTGGAGCGCTCCGGCCTGGTGGTGGAGAAGAAGTTTCACTTCAACTATCTCCTGTTCGCGCCGATCTATGCCGCGCGGCAGGTGATCCGCTGGCTGCGCATCGAACTGGGCAGCGAGAACGAGGTCAACAATGCCGCGCTCAACCGCCTTCTCGGCCTCGTCTTCCGGCTCGACGTGACGACGGCGCCGTTTCTCAAGCCGCCGTTCGGCGTCTCGATCCTCGCCCTCGTGCATCGGCCGGCGCAAGCGAGCCCGGCGACGGGTCTCTCATGACATCGCATCTGACCAGCCGGACGATCGACGATTTCGGCGATCAATGGACGCGCTACACCGTCAACGACGGCTTCTACGCTTCGCCGGAACTGCTGGCCGATATCTTCGGCCCGGTGCTGCCGCCCGATGCGCTCAAGGGCCAGCGTGTGGCAGAGATCGGCAGCGGCACCGGCCGCATCGTCCAGATGCTCCTTGCCGCGGGCGCAGCGCATGTGACGGCGCTGGAGCCGTCGCGCGCGATGGACGTGCTGCGCGAGAACACGCAGGCCGAGGCGGATCGGATCACCTACCTGCAATGCCGCGGCGACGAGCTGCCCGCCGAACCCGCGCAGGACGTGGTGGTGTCGATCGGCGTGCTGCATCACATCCCCGACCCGGCTCCCGTCGTGGCGGCGGCCTATCGGGCGCTCAAGCCCGGCGGACGATGCCTGGTGTGGCTCTACGGATGGGAAGGCAACGCCGCCTATCTGTCGCTGGTTCTGCCGCTGCGCGCGATCTCGACCCGGTTGCCGCACCGTGTGCTGGCGATGCTCTGCCATGCGCTGAACGGGCTGCTGTCCGTCTATATCGCGGTGGCGCGGCGCGTGCCGGTGCCGCTGCATCGCTACATGACCGAGGTCATCGGCCGCTTCTCCCGCGAGAAGCGCTATCTCGTCATCTACGATCAACTTAACCCGGCCTATGCCAAATACTATCGCGAGGCCGAGGCGAGACAGCTGCTGGAACGGGCTGGATTCGAGGACATCGTGCTGTATCACCGGCACGGCTATAGCTGGACGGCAATGGGCAGACGTCCCATGCAGGGATCGGGAACGGCATGAGCGTGGACAATACTCCGAATGCGCAATCCGCGCATTACAACGCCATCCATGATGCCTATGAGGCGCATTATTATGACGCCGCGTCGATGGACTACCGGCATCGCTTTCTTTATCAGCCGCTGCTCGAAGGCTTGCGGCTGGAGAAGGCTTCCGTGGCCGACCTCGCCTGCGGCAGCGGCCACAATTCGCTGGCGCTGCGCGGTTATTTTCCCGGCGTCGCCACCACTGGCTACGATATTTCCGAGGCCGCATGCAGGGATTATCGCGTCAATATCGGCGGGCTCGCGCATCAGGTCGACCTGACACGCCCCTATGCCACTGATGCAGCGCATGACGCGGCGATGATCATCGGCGGTCTGCATCATTGCGTGATCGACCTCAAGGCCACGCTGACCAATGTCGCGCGCATGGTGCGTCCCGGCGGCCATTTCATGATGATGGAGCCGAGCGATCACTCCTTCCTCAGTGGCATCCGCCGCCTTTGGTACAAGGCCGATCGCTGGTTCGAATCGGATACCGAACATGCGCTCAAGCATGATGAACTGGCGGCGCTGGCCGCGCCTTATTTTACGCCCGAGAAGGTCGTTTACACCGGCGGGCCGGCGTTTTATCTGATCCTCAACAGCCTCATCATGCGGGTGCCGCTGCGCGCCAAGCCGCTTCTCGCACCCGTCCTGTTCCCGGTGGAGAGCCTCTATAATGCGCTGCCTGGTCGCGCGCCGTTCGCGGTGTTCCTGGCGCGCTGGCGGCGGACCGACGTGCCGGTCGAGGACGCGGCATAGCCTGGCAGGCGGTGATGATCGAACGCATGCAGAGCGTGCAGATCGGCGTGCTGCTCCGGTTCATCACCGTCGGCGTGCTCACCACTGCGCTATATGCGCTCATTCTGGTTGTCGCGGTCGAACTCTCGGGCTGGCCTCCGGCGCTCGGAGTCGCGCTAGCCTACGTTCTCGCCGTCGGTTTCAACTACCTCGCGCATCACAGGTGGACCTACCAGGCGGGCCAGCCGCATCGGGCGGCCGCGCCGCGCTACCTCGTCACCATCGCTGTGCTGTTCTGCCTCAACGTCGCGGCGACGGCGGTGCTGCCCGGCCTGCTCGGCGTCAGCTATGCCGTGGTGCAGGGGCTTCTGATGGTGCTGACCGCGCTTGCAACCTTTGTCACCCTGAGCCGTTGGGTGTTCGCGATGCGCGCCCCGATCTGAGTGCGGCCGGCCTGCGACCATCTCTCGCACGCGGCGCGGTGCACGTTTATGTGTAATCTTGGGGCGGCCGAAGTCCTCTCGCGGAAGGATGTCGTGACGGCCGCCGCGTCGTCGGTTGGCGCATGACGGCCCTTTCGGGGTCCACCACAGGGAGACCGCCATGATCGATCGCCGCACCCTGCTGACCGCCATGGCCGCCGCGCCTTTCGCCGTCCGAGCGGCGCTGGCACAGGCGCCGTCCGGCGGCGCGTTGCATACCGCGCGCATTCCCGGCGCCGATGTCGCGGTCCCGGTGATCGGTATCGGCACCGCGCGCCGCTATGCCAATCCGCAAGGGGAGGCGCTGGCGCCGCTGCGCGCCACGCTCAAGCGTTTCGTCGAGCTTGGCGGCAGCGTGATCGACACCGCGCCGTCCTATGGCCGCGCGGAGGGGGTGATCGGCGAACTGGTCGCCGAACTGGGCGTGCGCGAGAAACTGTTCCTCGCCACCAAGGTCGGCGCCGCCACGCGCGCGGAAGGCGTAGCGCAGATCGAGCAGTCGTTCCGCAACCTGCGCACCGACACGATCGACCTGATCGCGGTGCATAACCTGAGCGACGTCGCCAACCAGCTCGCCACCTTGCGCGACCTCAAGGCGAAGGGACGCATTCGCGCCCTCGGCATCACCACGTCGTTCGACCGTCAGTACGAGGCGTTCGAAGGCGTGATGAAGCGTGAGGCGCTCGACACCATCCAGGTCGATTATGCGATCGACAATCGCAACGCGGCCGAGCGCATTCTTCCGCTGGCGCAGGACAAGGGCGTTGCGGCGATGATCAACCTGCCGTTCGGCCGCGACCGGCTGTTCAACGCCACGCGCGACCGACCGCTGCCGGACTGGGCCGCCGAGATTGGCGCGGCGAGCTGGGCGCAGGTGTTCCTCAAATATGTGCTGTCGCATCCCTGCCGGCCGATCGCCATTCCCGGCATGGCGCGGGCAACCTATGTCGATGACAATCTCGGCGCGGCGCGCGGGCCGTTGCCGGATGCGACCTTGCGCAGGCGGATGGAGCAGTTCATCGATGCGCTCTGAGGCGCGGCTGGAGACGACGCTCCTCGGCCGCCTGATGACGGCGGAGCGCGACGAAATGCCGGCGGTCGCCGCCGGCTTCCTGCTGTTCGTGCTCTTGTTCGCGTCCTACTTCATGCTGCGGCCGGTGCGCGAGACCTTCGGCATCGCCGGCGGGGTGAAGAACCTGCAATGGCTGTTCACCGGCACGTTCGTCGCCACGCTGATGGTCGTGCCGCTTTATGGCTGGATCGCGGCCACGATGCCGCGCCGCCGGCTGCTGCCGATCCTCTATACGTTTGCGGCAGCAGTGATGGCCGGCTTCGCCACCAGTCTCGCGGTCGATCCGGCCAATGTGTGGATCGCGCGGGCGTTCTATATCTGGCTGTCGGTGATGAACCTGTTCGTCATCTCGATGGCCTGGAGCCTGATGGCGGATCTGTTCGAGCCGGAGCGCAGCCATCGCCTGTTCGGCCCGATGGCGGCAGGTGCGAGCCTGGGCGGGCTGATCGGGCCGCTCATCTCCGGGGCGCTGGTCGCGTCGCTTGGGGAATCGGGTCTGTTGTTTCTCTCCGCCGCGCTGCTGCTGTCGACGCTGGTGTGCGTGCGCTATCTGCTGCGCTGGCGCGATCGGCTTGGTCCGCGCACCGATGCAGCCTCGCCGGAGCGCATCGGCGGTTCGATCTGGGCGGGCCTTACCTTGATTCTGCGTTCGCCGTATCTGCTTGCCATCGCGGGTTTCGTCCTTTTGCTCACCACCGCGAGCACGTTTCTTTACTTCGAGCAGGCGCGCATCGTGGCGGCGACCTTTCCGAACCGCATCGCGCAGACGCAGGTGTTCGCGACGATCGACGCCACGGTGCAGTCGCTGACGATTTTCATCCAGATTTTCCTCACCGGCCGGCTGGCGAAGCGCCTCGGCGTCACCGTGCTGCTGACCGCGGTGCCGGCGGTCATGATGCTTGGCTTCGGCCTGCTGTCGATGCTGGCCACTTTTCCGGTGCTCGTCGTCGTGATGATCGTGCGCCGCGTCGGCGAATACGCGCTGGTGCGGCCGGGCCGCGAGATGCTGTTCTCTTCGCTCGATGCCGAGACGAAGTACAAAGCCAAGAACGCCATCGACACCTTCGTGTATCGCGGTGGCGATGCCGTCGCCGGCTGGGTCTATGCGGGGCTCGCGGCGGTGGCGTCGATGGCCGTGGTGGCGGTGGCGGGCGCTGTGCTCGCAGGGGCGTGGGCGGCTGTCGGCTATGCCATCGGCCGCTCCCACGACCGGGATTCGCCGAAGAAAATCTCCGGCCGACCGTGACGGGCGCGAGGCTTCACGGGCGTGCCGGCCATTCGAGTGGTGGTCGAAGGCTCAGGCTGAGTGCGGGGCGGGCGTGCTCTGGCTGCGTCGCGTCACGCGGCTGATGGCGTAGCACACGAGCCACGCGGTCGCGATGCCGCAGGGGATGACGGCCCAGACGGAGACGCCGTCACTGACGGCGTTGAGCGCCAGCCAGCCCGGAATGCCGAGCAGCGGAATCACCACCGAACAAGCCAGCGCGATCGCCAGTATGGCGAGGAGCAGCCTGCCGAAGCGCCGGGATTGGCGAGGGAAGCGGCGGGCCGCGAACATGATCGCCAGCGCCGCCACCGTGGCCGCAGCAAGCGAAAGCCAGATTCGTTCGCCGGCGATCAGGTCGGCTATGAGGGGGATTGCCGCAAGCTGGCCGAGCAGCGCCGCGGCAAAACCGAAGACGAGCAGCGCAACCGCCGCCGCCGCAAGCGTGGTGGAGATGCCGACGATCAGGACCAGCGGCGCATGTTCGAGGAAGCTTTTCATGTCGCGTCCTTCCGATGCGAGGTTAGACAGCGCCTTTTCCGATGTCCAATGAAAGCTGCGGCGCAGGCCGGGCAGCGTCGTCACCTGGCGCCGGAGGCGGGCAAGGCGGCGGTGCAACGCGCCCGAGAAAAGGCGCTTTCGTGGGATTTATGCATCCGCGTCCGAGCCGAAGAGTGTCAGGGGATGGGCCGGCCAGGATTCGCAACCGGAAGCGATCGGCTTCCGGCGAAGCGCCCGAGTTTGTTCGGTAAGGGGAAACGTCGGCTGGTGCCGCAAGAGGGATTCGAACCCCCGACCCCATCATTACGAATGATGTGCTCTACCAGCTGAGCTATTGCGGCATTCCGGGTGCCCTGCCGACACGGGAACCGATCGGCGGAAACCATAACGAGACCGGCGAGCCGACGCCCGCGCGGAACGGCCTCTGATATCGGGCGCCGCCGCGCTTGGCAAGATCATCTCCGCCGGTTGCCGTCGCCAATCGGGGCATGGCCGGAAAATCCCGCCTCCTCAAACGGCAAACGCGCGGCCGATGCAGCAGAATTAGCCGCCCCAGCGCGACAGGAACCCGCGCCAGCCACCGATCTGCCCCGGCGGCGGATTGAGCCGGTCGGCGAATTCGGACGGGTCGTCGCCGCCATCGATGCCGGGGTCGTCTGGCGCGCGAACGAGAGGGATCACCGGCGCGGGCGTCGCAGTGAACTCTTTGCGGGGGCGGAACACCGGGGGCGATGGCGGGAGCGGCG
>JBEBWH010000176.1:0-6681 GCA_040392305.1 Bradyrhizobium sp.
CGGTATGAAATGCCGCGCTGCTGATCCGGGACCATTTCAGCCCCGTCATCCGTAACGGTCCCGGCTCTGCGTCGCAGCGCTGCACGCCGCACCGCGTCCGGGACACGGCGGCGCGGCGGCGCGGCGCTAGCGCTTGCGATTCAGCGCGCCCCAGTCGACATCGCGGCCGGCGCTGCCGGCAGGTTTGGCGGCCTTCGGCGCTTCGCCGCGCACGGTGCCCCACGGATCGGCCTTCTGCGCATCGGGAATGGTCCGCAGCTTGGCCTTGTAGGCCTCCTCGACGCGACGCTCGCGCTCGATCTCGTCCGGCGTCTTGGTTCTCAGTTCCGGCATCAGATTGATGCCCTGCGCCTGCGCGGGCGCAACCGGCGGCGCGATCAGCGTGGCGAGGCCCAAAACCGCCACGCCGGCAACGGCGATTGTTCCAAGCGTTTTCATTCCGTCGTCCCAAGTCATGATCATCCGACAGCAGACTTCTACCGTCCCGAACGCGGAGCGCCAACCCTGGCACGATCAACTGTTCGCCAGCACGCTGCAGCGCCACCGTCCGCAAGCTGGCCGCCTGTGCGCCAGCGCGCGGGGGATCATTGCCCGCTCTGTTCGAGCATCGCGTCCTTCACCGCGGTGTAGCGCCCGGCGACGGTCTGGCCCAGCAGGCCGACCGTGACGATGATGACGGCGGCGATCCCGGCGGCGATCAGCGCATATTCGATCGCGGTCGCCCCCGACCGGTCGGATAGAAACTCTGCGACGAGACGTTTCATATGCTCTCCATCCGAGCCATGACGGAGACGCCGACATGGCCCCCGGTCGCCAAAGCGCGCGAAACGCAAACCAGCCAACGACGCCTGGCCCACACGCACCGCAGCGGATCCATCGCAAACCTAGGTGTGGATGCCCTTGCCGAATGCTAATATTCTCGCTTAACAGACCCTCAACGCCCGGCCGTCGTTCCTCGTGCTGAAAACTCCGTTAAACCATTCCGCAAAATTCGACGGCCGGCTCAACGTTATCTTCTGATATCGCGGCTACCTTGCCGTGGTCGCGAACGGAAAAGTCCCGTTCCGCGCTTTCACGGAAAGGTTTTCGACAGGTGAGCGGACTTGCCGACATTGCTTCCCCTCATGCCGGTTCGCGCAGCGCGGCCGTCACGGCCCGGCCGGGTGCGAAGGCCGCCCCCATGAGCGCGACGCTGCAACCGCTGCGCATGATCGACCCGGCATCGTGGCGGCGGCTTGCGGCATGCGCCGTCGAGGCCAACGGCTATTATCTGCCCGAGTGGGAGCTGGCGGTCAGCGCCTCGGCGCGCGGCCGCACCGAAGCTTCGGCGCTGGCGGTGTGGCGTGACCTCCCCGCCGCGGGCGGAACACAGCGCCCCCTGCTCGCACTGCTGCCGGCGATCTCGCTGTGGCGCGCGCTGGGCATCCCGCTGCCGGCGCTGGTAAGCGCCGATCCTTATGGCACGCTCGGCACCCCGATGCTCGACCGCGCCTGCGCCGACACCGCGGCCGCCTCGCTGATGCGCGCGGCGCGAAATGCCGGCGCCCATGCCTTGCTGTTGCGCGACCTGCCGCTCGACGGCGAAGTGATGGCGGCGTTCACGCGGGCGCTCGGCAAGACGGCAGCGAAGCCGCGCGTGCTCGACAGCTATGCCCGCGCCTGCCTCGATGCGACCGGCGACGCCGAGACGGTGCTGCGCGAAGCGCTCGGCGCCAAGAAACTCAAGGAATTGCGCCGCCAGCGCAACCGCCTCGCCGACCACGGCGAAGTGGTGTTCCGCGCCGCGCGCGAGCCCGACGCGGTCGCCGCCGCGCTCGAAATTTTCCTCGAACTGGAATCGAGCGGCTGGAAGGGCGCGCGCGGCACCGCGCTCGCCAATCATCCCGGCGACGCCGCCTTCATCCGCCGCGCCACGACAGCCCTTGCCGCGCACG
Source organism: Bradyrhizobium sp. (assembly GCA_040392305.1). Classification (GTDB taxonomy): domain Bacteria; phylum Pseudomonadota; class Alphaproteobacteria; order Rhizobiales; family Xanthobacteraceae; genus PRO6. The sequence goes on from JBEBWH010000176.1 coordinate 1,935, forward strand.
GTCAATGCGAGATCATGACGCTACATGCCGGCGCCGAGCCGGTCGCCGCCGCCGTCGTGCTGCGCCATCACGATCAGGCCTACTACTTCAAGCTCGGCATCAACGAACGCTTCGCCAGGCTGTCGCCCGGCGTGCAGCTCACGCTCGACATCACCCGCCACTTCTGCGCCGACCCGGCCATCGCGCGCGTCGATTCCACCGCCAATGCCGGTCATCCGATGATCGATCCGATCTGGCGCGGCCGCATCACCGTGGGCGACGTGCTGATCCCGCTGCGCGGCGACCGCGATCCCGTGGTGGCGCTGATCGCCTCAGCCCACGCCGCCCGCCGCCGCCTGCGCGGCGTCGCCCGCCGTCTTCTCCATTCCCTCCGCAAACACCGTGAGGCAAAAATATGAACACGACTTCGACCATCGCGCCGGTCATCATGGCCGACAACGACGCGCTCAGGCGGGACTTTCCGCTCAAACCCTTCGCCATCCGCCATCAACTGGCCGGGCATCCGCTGCTGACGCTGCAGCGGATCGCGCAGCTCGCAGCGAAGCTGCCGCGCGACCTGATCGAATACTCCTCCGGCAAGGTCGCGATCAGCCAGGACCCCGACAGCGTGCCGAGCGTGACGCTCGACCCGGTGGACGTCGTGCGCCAGATCGAAACCGCCGGCGCCTGGATGGTGCTCAAGCGCGTCGAGAACGATCCCGACTATCGCCGCCTGCTGGAAGACGCGCTGTTGTCGGTCGCCCGCGCGCGCGGCTTCGCCTCGCTCAAGGACGCCGGCTTCGAGCAGATCGAAGGCTATATCTTCGTCTCGTCGCCGAACTCGACGACGCCGTTCCATCTCGACAGCGAGGACAATTTCTTCGTCCAGATCTTCGGCGAGAAGACCTTTGCGATCTACGACAATGCCGACCGCAGCATCGCCTCCGACGACGAGATCGAGCGCTCGATGACCAAGCATCGCAATATCGCGTTCGACGAGGCGTTCCGGCCGCGCGGCATCGAATTCCACATGAACGGCGGCGACGGCTGCTATGTGCCCTATCAGTGGCCGCACTGGGTGCGCACCGCCGGCAGCCACTCGATTTCGATGGCGATCACCTGGAAGACCGCCGCGGTCCGCCGCAACAACGATCTGCATTTCTGCAACTCGATGCTGCGCGGGCTTGGCCTCCCGCAGAAGGCGCCCGGCGCGAGCCCTGCGTTCGACGCGGTCAAGCTCGCGCTCTATCGCGCCGGCATCGCCGCCATCCAGCCATTGCGCAAGTCGGAAACCATGCGCCGCGTGCTGCGCCGCATCGCGCTCGGCAAGAAGGCGAACTACTACCTCAAGAACAGCTGAGCAAGACCGGCCGAGCGCGCCGCGCACCGCTGCGCTCCAGCATCCTACTCCGCCGCGTCGCGGTTGATCTCCGCCGACACCTGCCGGATGGCACGAGCGAGCTGCGCCGGGGCCTGCGCGCCGGACACCGCATATTTGCCCGCGAACACGAAGGTCGGCACGCCGCTGATACCCTTCTCGGAGGCCTCCTGCGCCCAGCCGGAAATCAGCGCCACGTCCTCGTCGGTGGCGAGCCGCGCGCGGATGCGCTCCGGCTCAAGCCCGACATCGGCCGCCGCCTGCACCAGCACCTCACGCTCGGTGAGATCGCCGCCGTCGCGGAAATACAGCTCCATCAGACGCTGCTTCATCGCCGCCGCCTTGCCTTCGGCGTTGGCCCAGTGGATCAGGCGATGGCAGTCGATGGTGTTGGGCTGGCGCTTGACGTCATGCGGATGATAGGCAAGCCCTTCCTCGGCCGCGGCATCGACCACGCCCTGCGTGCGCTGGTAATAGGCTTCGGGCGAGCCGAATTTGCGCGTCAGATATTCGTCGCGGCTGATGCCCTCGCGCGGCACCCAGGCGTTGAGGAAGAACGGCCGCCAGCGCACCTCGACCGGCACGTCGGGAACCTGCGCCAGCGCCTTCTCCAGCCGGTGCTTGCCGATATAGCACCACGGGCAGACGACATCCGAGACGATATCGAGGGTCAGGGGCTTGAGCGCGGGCGTGGACGTCGTCATGGGCCTGTCTCCACCACGGCGCGACAGCGCGCCGGCCGTGCGACTGTATCATAATCCGGCGGCGACCGCGCGCATCTGCGCGGCGGTGGTGGCGTCGGCCGGAAAGAACGTCTCGATCGCCAATTCCGACAGCGTCACATCGACCGGCGTGCCGAACACCATCGTGGTCGAGATGAAGCTCAGTTCGCCATCGGGGCCGCGCAGCCGCAGCGGAATGGCGATGCCGTCGCCGCGCGCCTCCCGCGCCGTGCGCGCCGGCACCGGATAGGTTTTCAGTTCCTCGACGAGGGCGATCAGCCCGGCGTCGGCGGTGGCTTCGATCTGCTGCATCAGACGTTCGAGCAGATGGCCGCACCACTGCCCGAGATTGAGCGTGCGCGGCGCAAGCCCCTGCGGATGGAACGCCAGCCGCATCACATTGACCGGCGGCGCAAGCAACGCCAGCGCGACATCGGCCAAAAGCGGCATCACCATGCGATTGGCGCTGACCAGATTCCATTGCCGGTCCACCGCCAGCGCCGGGTTCGGCTCATGCGCCTTGAGCACCACCTCGACGGCGGCGCGCGCCGCCTGCAAGGCAGGATCGTCCAGCGCCCGCTGCGGAAACGCGGGCGCGAAGCCCGCCGCGACCAGCAGCACGTTGCGCTCGCGCAGCGGCACGTCGAGCCGCGCCGCCAGCCGCAGCACCATGTCGCGCGAGGGCGCGGCGCGCCCGGTCTCGACGAAGGACAGATGGCGCGGCGACACCTCGGCATCCATCGCCAGATCGAGCTGGCTCATGCGGCGACGCTGCCGCCACGCGCGCAGGTGTTCGCCGATAGCGGCGGGGCGGGTGCAGGCCGTGGCGGTCATGCGCTGTTCCCTTTGCGTCGTTGCAGAAGCGGAAAACTAGCAGCGCGACGTCGCGCATTCCATGACCCGCAAGGTAATCGATCCGGCGCGGGGACTGCGGCAGCATCGGAGCATCGCAACACGACCGAGGAGACCTGCCATGATCCGCCCCGCCCCGCTCCTGCGCTTCGCCCTCATTGCCGACGCCGCCGCCAGCGGCGCGATGGCGCTGATGCTCGCCTTCGGTGCCGGCCCGCTCGCGCCGTGGCTCGGCCTGCCGGAAGCGCTGCTGCGCAATGCCGGATTGTTCCTGCTGCCCTATGCCGCGCTGGTCGGCTTCATCGCCAGCCGTGCGGTGATCAACAAGGCGCTGGTGTGGGCGGTGATCGTCGTCAACGCGGTCTGGGTGATCGACAGCATCGCGCTGCTGGTCGGCGGATGGATCAGCCCGAACTGGCTTGGCATGCTGTTCGTCGCGGCGCAGGCCGTCGCGGTCGGCGTGTTCGCCGAATTGCAGTTCGTCGGCCTGCGCCGCAGCGAAAGCGCGCTCGCGGCGTAAGCCTCAGGCCTTGCGGGACGGCGCGTGCTTCGACGTCGCCGTCTTGCGCCGTGTTGCGGCCGACGTCCTGGTCGCCGTGGCCGCGCGCGCGGCGGCGGACTTCGCGGGCTTCACAGTCTTGCCGGCAACCGGTTTGCCAGTAACGGACTTGCCCCTGACAGACCTCACGGGGCCTCTCGCTGCGGCGCTTCGCGCGCCCGCCTTCGCAGTCGCAGTTGCAGTTGCAGTCTTGCGCGCGCCCCCGCCGGCCACCTTGCTCCTGGCGGCCCCGGCCTTCGCGGTCTTGCTCTTGGCTGAGGTCTTGGCTGTGGTCGTGGCTGTGGTCTTGGCTGCGGTCCTGCCCTTCGCCGCAGCCGGCGCGGCCTTGCCGTTCGCCGCCTTCTTCGCGGGCGGCGTCTCGCCGCGCTCGCGCGCCCGCTTGCGCTCGCAGGCATCGCACTTGCAGCCGATCGGCTTCAGATAGGCTTTGAAATATTCGGTGCCGTAGTCGTAATTGATCTCGTCGCCCGGCGCGATGTTCTTGATGGCGCGGATGGTGACGGTGCGCTTGCGCTGATTGACGTCGGATTCCGCGTTGGGGCGGCAGGCGTGATTGATGTAGCGGGCGGTGTTGCTGCGGTTCGAACCGTCGATGGTCCAGCGGCCGTTGATCTGGAACAGATACTTGTTCTCGATCGCGTCGTCCTCTTTCTTCCGGCAATCGAGCATCCGGCCAAGATACTGGATGATCTCGGTGCCCTTGGCGATGGGCGCGGTGGCGAACAGGCCGAGCCCGGTGCGGGAGCGGCCGACGCGATAAGGCTTGCGGGAAGAACTGGCGGACATGAGCTTCGATTCGACTAAGGGGCTTTCCTCCTAGCCGAAATCCGGCACAAAGTCATGCCGGGGCGCGCCTGTCCCCAGACGACGACGCGCACGCCCGCAAACCATGCGAGCGTGCGGCACGCATCAGCCGAGATTGAGCTCCTTGAAGAAGTCGTTGCCCTTGTCGTCGATGACGATGAAGGCCGGGAAGTCGACGATCTCGATGCGCCAGATCGCCTCCATGCCAAGCTCGGGATATTCCACCACCTCGACCTTCTTGATGCAGTTCTCAGCAAGGTTGGCGGCCGCGCCGCCGATCGAGCCGAGATAGAAGCCGCCATATTTCTTGCACGCCTCGCGCACGGCCGGCGCGCGATTGCCCTTGGCGACCATCACCATCGAGCCGCCCGCGGCCTGGAACTGATCGACGAACGAATCCATGCGCCCGGCCGTCGTGGGACCGAACGCTCCGGAGGCGTAGCCCTCCGGCGT
>JBEBWH010000177.1:0-6681 GCA_040392305.1 Bradyrhizobium sp.
CCGCTATCATGAAAGCGATTGCCGGTTCAAAACCGTAACTCGCCCAAAGCCTGTATTCGACAGTGGCGCCGTCCATGTCGTGATGACGTGCGAGGGCGAGGGCGAACGATGGTCGTCGACGGAGGTCTGGAAGATACTGTCAATAGGAGGGCGCGACGTTCTTGCTATGGCTAATGTCAGCAAGCAGCGCCCTGCTATCAGTCTTTATCGAAAGTGCGGCGAGGGAGACGATCGGACGAAAAATACCCCGAAGAATGATGACATCGGTTCTGCGGCGGGGGCATCGGTGTCTACAGATGATACGTCCAAGCTGTGGGGTACATTGACCGCAGGACGTCATTGTTTTGCTCAGAAAGATGAAGGGGCGGAGTTCAGCCTGAGCGTTGAGCCATCGGGCGCGGCGTCGTTTGCGATCGACGTCGCCAATCCGCGCACCAAGCACCTGTGTTCCGCGGGGGGAGCGGCAACGAAAACGACGCAAGGCTGGCGCTATGTCGACACAAGCCGGCCGGGTGATACGTGCCGACTGGATATTGATGTATCCGATCGCATTCGATTTCGTTTTGAAAATGGCGATTGCGAGCGCCGTTACTGCGGCGCCAGGGCTTCTCTCTCATCGCTTGCATTCTCGGCACAAGACAAGCTGAAGTCCTGCCCTCGGTAATTGGGCAGGACCTGGTCGATCCCGGTTCATCTGTCGGGGTGAAGGATCTATTGCCTGGACGATATGGTAAGAATTTCTGGAAGGGTTGGCAAAGAGATGAAGCGGGAACCACGTGACGTGCGGACGAGCAATCCGCGACATAAATATCTAAAAGTAGTAGAGCGGCTACGTTTGTTTCTTGCAGCCCTTTTTGTGGCCGTGGTTGTTAATGGTGGAATGGCGGCTCATGCAGATGACGAATCGATCACACCGGAGGTGCAGGCTCGCATCAATGCACTGCCATCATCCGTACAGGCGATGAGGGACATTGATCGAGTAACGGGCGAGTGCGAACGGGATTATTATATGAGGACCTATCAGAAATGCTCCTGTGTCCGCCTACAATATGCAAAGGCTAGAGCAGACGATCCTCATTCTAACTGGGACAATGTGCGTCGTCGAATGTTGCTCTCCTTTGGCGGTGTCTGTCATAACCGTGCGGCTGTCGTTAGCCATAAGTTCGATTACTGCATCCCGCAGACCAAAAAAACCTACAGACTTGTTACGGATGAGGAAATCACGGACTACTGCCGGTGCTATGCCGATAATATCGGTGACAGGCTCATGACTGCCGATAAGGCAATGATCAATGTTCCGCGCGATTGGATGGTTTCGGCCAGACAAAAGTGTGGGAGCGCCAAACTCCGCAAGGCGTCGAATGACAGATCAAAGAAACTGAATCAGAAGCCGTAGTTTGCAACAAAACGAGACGGGCGCTACAGCGTCCTTCGCTTCTGTGCGTCTCGCACTGTCGCAACCACCTGCGTCGGCAATTCAGCGCGCAGTCGCGCGACTTGCGCTTCCACGCGAAGTAACCCTTCACGGTCAGCCCCGCGGGCATAGATGATCTTCTAGTGGAGCTAGGCCAGTCATCACCTCCAAGCAAGAGTGTCTGACCTGCGACCTCGCGCCACTTGACATCATCCAAGCGCTATCGATCTAATAAACTAAATTTAGAACAGTGTTCTTTTTATAGGAACGCAATCGTCTCTGGGGAGTTTGGAATGAAGCGTCAGTTGCTGGGGGTTATTCTTTGCGCGTTACTCGGGAGCTTTACCGCCCCGGCGGCGGCTGAAGAAATCAAGATCAGGATTGCCGAACCATTCCGCGGGCAACTTTATCTTCCCCTATATGCAGCCGTCGCAAAGGGCTTCATCAAAGAGCAAGGTCTTTCGATTGACATCACGCCATCGGGTGGCAGCGACCGTGCGGGAGCACTGATGCTGGCGGGGCAGATTGATGTCGCACTGGCCGGCCCGGAGGTGGCGATCTTCATCCACAACGGTGAATCTCCCGACAAGCCGCAGATCATCGCTACCGTAGTTGGCACCGACGGATACTTCCTGGGATCTCGTCAGAAGAAGGAAAACTTCGAGTGGTCGATGCTCAATGGAGCAAAGATCCTCGGCACAAGGCCGGGCAGCACTCCTACGCTCTATCTGAACTACCTGCTCGCGCAGAAGGGCGTCACTAAAGAAACTATAGGCAGCATCATCACTAATATCGGCCAACAAGCGCGCGAAGGCGCATTCCTTTCCGGAGATATGGATTTTGCGACGTTCTCAGAGCCGGCGATGACCAAGCTTGAAACGTCGGGCCGGATCCACGTTATCAACTCCATTGGAAAGGAAATTGGCCGCGCCGACTATACCGTTCTGATGGCTAAGACGAGCTGGCTGGCAAAGAATAAGGGCGCTGCTCAGCGATTGACCAACGCGATTGCAAAGGCGCAGACATGGGTGAAAACGGCCCCGGCAAAAGAAATTGCTGAAGCGGTCGCACCCTTCTTCCCTGGCCTGACAATCGAAGCATCAATTGCGACAATCGAGCGTTTCCGCACTTCTGGTGCGCCCATATGGGTCGATACTCCGGAAGTCAGTGCACATGGGTTGAAGAAATTTCAGGAAATCATGGTGGCGGGGGGAGTTCTCTCGGCAGACAAGGTGCTGCCCTATGAGAAAATAGTTGCACCCGAGTTTGCCGCAAACGCGCTGTCTTCAAAGAAGTAGAGACGGAGCGGTAGAGAACTGTGATGGAAGTGTCGTCAGGAGAAGTTGTCTCCGTTCGCAACGTGTCTCTGAACTACTTTACGCCGGAGCGCGAAACACTCGCTCTTGACAACATAAATCTCTCGATTGCGGAGGGCGATTTTGTCGCAATCGTGGGGTCGTCCGGCTGCGGAAAGAGCACGCTCCTTTCGCTTATTGCGGGTCTCATCTTTCCGTCGGCCGGGAAGGTGGACGTATTTGGCAAGGAGGTATCGTCACCGTCTCCTCGGCTCGGGTACATGCTGCAGAAAGATACCCTGCTTGAATGGCGGACGGTGATCGATAATGTCGTTTTGGGATCGGAGTTGCTTCGCAGGAATCTTGTTGACGCCCGCGCTCGCGCTTCCGCACTCCTTCATTCATATGGAATGGGCGACTTCGTCGATAGTCTGCCGGCCCAGCTATCGGGAGGTATGAGGCAGCGCGTCGCGCTTGCAAGAACTCTATGTTCGAAGCCTGACCTTCTCCTGCTCGACGAGCCATTCTCAGCCCTCGACTTCCAGACCAGGCTTGCTCTTTCAGACGATATGTTCCGAATTCTGCGTGACGAGAAAAAGACGGCGATACTCGTGACTCACGATATTGGGGAAGCCATTAGTATGGCGAACAGAGTGATCGTGATGAGCCGTCGCCCGGGTCGGATCAAATCCGAACACAAAATCGAATTTCCAAGCAGTGGTGACCGTCGGCCATTGCCGCTTGCCGCGCGCGAGTGCCCGGAGTTCAACGACTACTTCCGAACAATCTGGAACGAGCTTGATCTGCACGAAGTCGACTAGAGCTTCGGAATAACATTCATGTCGAGATATGACACAGGAGCCAGCGTGAAAAGCCCGGCCTATCGTGACTACTTGTCTCAACTTCAGCGAGAAAAGCGTCTCGTCCATGTGTGGCAATTTCTTCTCATAGCAGGGTTTGTTCTTTTGTGGGAGCTAGCGCCGAGAAGCGGATGGGTTGATCCTATGCTCACCAGTTACCCGTCAGCGATCGTCGCAACTCTCCGCTCCCTATTTTTCGATCACAACCTCCTGATACACACCGGCGCCACAGCCCTATCTACCGCTATCGGTTTCATTGGGAGCATGGCGATCGGCATTGTCGTCGCTGTCGCGCTTTGGCTCTCTAATTTCCTTTATCGGATCATCGATCCGTTTATCGTCGTCTTGAACGCGCTTCCAAAAATCGCGCTGGTGCCGATCTATTACATCTGGCTTGGCCCGCTCACGTCCATTTACGCGATGGCCATCACGGTAAGCGTTTTCATAACGATAATCATGCTCTACACCGGCTTTCGCGGTATCGACCCCGACAAAATCAAGCTTGCGCGTTTATTCGGAGCTTCTAAATGGCAGGTTCTAACCAAGATCGTTCTTCCGGGTAGCGTGCCAACGATGATCTCGGTTCTAAAGGTCAATATCGGACTGTCATTGGTTGGCGTGATCGTCGGTGAATTCCAGTCCGCCAAGATCGGACTTGGTCACCTGATTATATATGGCAGTCAGATTTTCCAGATGAACCTGGTGATGGTTGCCATCGTGATACTCGGAATACTTTCGATCGTTCTCTTCTGGATGGTGCAACTGCTTGAACAATATATCAACCGAAGTCGCGGGGCGGCATTTTGAGGGCAACCATGCGTCCAAAGGCGTCAATAGAGGGGTATTCCTATGGAAATAGTTCGCGTTGACGCTTCACCCAAGACCGTCCACTGGGGGTACTTCGACGGTAGCTTGGCTCCGCTCGCAACTGTTGCAAGTGGCGATCGCGTAACTTTATCAACCGTTTCAGGTGGCGAAGCTCTTATGCCGGAGCGGTCTTCGTGTCTTATCGTTCCGAAAGCTCTGCGCCAGATTCATCAGGACGTAACCCAACGGGTTTCGCCAGGCCACATCTGCACCGGGCCGATCGCTGTCCAGGGAGCCCGACCAGGGCATGTTCTTCAGATTGACATCGAGAAGATCGATCTGCACTACAACTGGGGCTACAACGTAATCCATCCGCTTCAGGGGGCATTGCCGAACGACTTCGATGAGAGCCGGCTCATCCATGTCGTTTTGGATACTGATCGAATGGTCGGTCGCCTGCCATGGGGCATGGAAATCCCTCTGCGTCCTTTCTTTGGTGTCCTAGCGGTTGCACCTCCGGTTGGCTGGGGGCGTGTGAGTACGCTGCCGCCGAGACGAAATGGGGGCAATCTCGACAATCGGGAGCTCGTTCAGGGAGCCACTCTCTACCTGCCTGTTCACGTTGATGGAGCGCTTTTCTCCGTCGGCGATGGACACGGCGCTCAGGGGGACGGCGAAGTTTGCTTGACTGCCATTGAAACGGGATTGATCGGTACGTTCCGCCTTACGCTGCGCGAAGATATGAAGCTCGAATGGCCGATGGCAGAAACGTCATCGCATTTGATCACAATGGCATTCGATCCAAATCTTGATGTGTGCGCACAGATAGCCACCCGTAGCATGGTAGATCTGATTTGCAGCCGAGCTGGCCTCGACAGATACCAGGCGCTCACCTTATGCAGCCTCGCTGCAGATCTACGCATCACGCAGGTCGTGAACGGCAACAAGGGCGTTCATGTGATGATCAGCAAACAACTGTTGGATCAGAGGGTAAACTAAGTATCAGGCCTGACATCGGTTCACACAACCTCAATCTAAAAGATCGTCGCGCTCACCATCTTCGGCCGCCCACGCGACCTTGCTGGCGTCAACGGGGGTAGCGCCCATACTGCTGAGGCAGAGACGAAGTAACGATAACGCCTTCGTGCCGACTTCCTCACCGGATTGCAGTCGCGCCCGCACAACGCTGGCAATCTCGACAAGCGCGCGATGCGAATGGTTGAGCCAGGGAAGCTCGCCGGCAAACTGCTGCCAAGCCGCAGCCTGCGTATCGTTGAGCCATGACGGCGGATCACCGAGAGCGTCGGCGGTCGGCTCGTTGCGCTTGTGGCGGCCGGGATTAACGAGGTGGCGGCCCTCCACAAGGGCGCGAGCCTTCGGAATGCGAGGTCTTGCCATCATTTTTCCTTGGGGGGTTCAATTGCAGAAGCGTGTGTTCTGGTCAGGCGCCGGTCCAGCGTGCGATAGGTCAGCGACTTTTGGGATACCCGGCCTATGCGGTTGGCGCGCGCCGCACCTCTGGCACCGTCGTCGCGTAGGTCAATTCGCCGCTATCGATCAGGACGACGAAACGCGGCGCGTGCTCGTCGCTCGTCAGGCCGACAACAGTGCAGGCGCACCACGTTCGCTGGCCGGTGCCGTCAAGTTCGGGTAGCTCGGCAGGAAATTCGTTGATGGAAATCAAGTTAGTTCTCTTGCAATGAGGGGAGACGCCGCGGCGCATTGCTATGCAATGGGGCCTCCGCCGCGGCGCCGCTCTTGATCGCGCGCGCTATGTCCGAAACCGGCGGCACGCGCACGATCTTCGACCGAAGCGGGCCGTAGGAATCCGCCGCCGGCTGTCTCGGGGTTAGGTGGAAGTGGTGTATAGATCGCCGCTGATGAAGGCGTCCGGCCGGAACACCGCGAGGGCGAGACGAGATTCGATCCTCACAGAAACGAGATTCTGTTCGAAATCTTTGTCATTCTCGGTCGAAATCATGACCTCGACGTCCATACGGTCGAAGATCGTCGCACCATCCTGGAACGCGCCGGCAAGAAATTCACCAGCCGGGATGGCGTTTGTAGCAACGACGTTGACGCCCCACAGCCGCGGATCGGTCAGCCCGAAGGGCGACTGGCCGGAAATATAGCGCCCATCCTCGTCCTTGACGCCCGTGATCCTCCGCCAGTCTCTTTTATTGAGCACCACACCATTGACGGGGATTTCGCTATCCTCGGCCTGGCTGATGGCCTCCAGAATGCGGTCGATCGGGGACTCGTGCGCGATGGTGAACTGAGGTGAGAATGCAGTTGCCTGCGGAAT
>JBEBWH010000178.1:0-6666 GCA_040392305.1 Bradyrhizobium sp.
CACCGACGTGGCCGCCAAGGTCGAAGTCCACGAAATGGCCGTGACCAACGGCGTCATGACCATGCGCGAACTCGACAAAGGGCTGCCGGTTGAGGCGGGCAAGACCGTGACGCTGAAGCCGGGCGGCTTTCACCTGATGTTCACGGGCCTGAAGCGTCCGCTGAAGGAAGGCGACAAGGTGCCGGTGACGCTGGAGTTCGCCAAGGCGGGCAAGGTCCAGCTCACCTTCGACGTGCGCGGCATCGGCGCCAAGGATGCGGGCGCCGATCACGGTGATGATCATAAGCCCGCAGCGCATCCGTCGAAGTAAGCGGCGGTTTCCCCGCCGGAACGCCTCCCGTGTTCCGGCGGGCTCAGGCCAGGAAATACGGCAAACACCCGCTCATCCAGACGTTTTCGCGTCATCGGGCGGTGCTGGCCTTGTGTTTTGACGCCCGATCCGGTTTCACTGCCAAACCTCAATAATCCCGCGATTCTTCGAGCATAGCCCATGCGATTGTCACGTTTTTTTCTGCCTATCCTGAAGGAAACTCCCAAGGAGGCGGAGATCGTCTCGCACCGCCTGATGCTGCGGGCCGGCATGCTGCGGCAGGAGGCGGCAGGCATTTATGCCTGGCTGCCGCTCGGCTTCCGCGTGCTGAAGAAGATCGAGCAGATCGTCCGCGAAGAGCAGGATCGCGCCGGCGCCATCGAGCTGCTGATGCCGACATTGCAGCTTGCCGATCTGTGGCGCGAAAGCGGCCGTTACGACGCCTACGGTCCGGAAATGCTGCGCATCACCGACCGTCACAAGCGCGAACTTCTCTATGGCCCGACCAACGAGGAGATGATCACCGAGATCTTCCGCAGCTATGTGCGTTCGTACAAGAGCCTGCCGCTCAACCTCTATCATATCCAGTGGAAGTTCCGCGACGAACAGCGCCCGCGCTTCGGCGTAATGCGGGGGCGCGAGTTCCTGATGAAGGATGCGTATTCGTTCGACCTCGACGAGGCGGCCGCGCGTGTCGCCTACAACAAGATGTTCGTCGCTTACCTGCGCACTTTCTCGCGCATGGGTCTGAAGGCGATCCCGATGCGCGCCGAAACGGGACCGATCGGCGGCGATCTCAGCCATGAGTTCATCGTGCTCGCGGAAACCGGCGAGTCCGGCGTGTTCTGCAATCGCGACGTGCTCGATCTGCCGGTGCCGGACGAGAGCGTCGATTACGACAGCGACCTGACGCCCATCGTCAAGCAGTGGACGTCGATCTACGCCGCGACCGAGGATGTCCACGACGCGGCGCGCTACGAGCGCGAGGTGCCCGAAGACAAGCGCGTGCAGACGCGCGGCATCGAGGTCGGCCAGATTTTCTATTTCGGCACTAAATATTCCGAGAGCATGCGCGCGCTGGTGCAGGGGCCTGATGGCGCGGAGCATCCGATCCATGGCGGTTCCTACGGCATCGGCGTATCGCGGCTGCTCGGCGCGATCATCGAGGCCAGCCATGACGAGGCGGGCATCATCTGGCCCGAGGCGGTGGCGCCGTTCCGGGTCGCGCTGCTCAACCTCAAGCAGGGCGCGAGCGAAACCGACGCCGCCTGCGAGCAGCTCTATCGTGAACTGACGGCCAAAGGCGTCGATGTGCTCTATGACGACACCGAGCAGCGTCCGGGCGGCAAATTCGCGACTGCCGACCTGATCGGCATTCCGTGGCAACTGATGGTGGGGCCGAAGGGGCTGGCCGAGGGCAAGGTCGAGCTCAAACGTCGCGCCGACGGTAGTCGCGAGTTGCTGACGCCGCAGGATGCCGTGGCGCGGCTGACCGCATGAGCGGTGGGCTGCCATCGCGGTGCATGACAGCCGCCTCGTCGCGCCGCCTCACAATCGGCCCGAATCGCGGGACATTCGAACCATGGATCAGACCATGAGCGAGCACGTCCGGACCCGGCCTTTCGCCCCCTTCGAGTGGATGCTGTCCGGCCGCTATCTGCGCGCCCGCCGCAAGGAGGGGTTCATCTCGGTGATCGCCGGGTTCTCCTTCCTCGGCATCATGCTCGGCGTGGCGACGCTGATCATCGTGATGGCGGTGATGAACGGTTTCCGCAAGGAACTGCTCGACAAGATTCTCGGCCTCAACGGCCACATCGTCGTGCAGCCGCTGGAGAGTCCGCTGACCGACTGGAAGGACGTCGCCGCGCGCATCAACCAGGTGCAGGGCATACGTCTTGCGGCGGCCGTAGTGGACGGACAGGCGCTGGCGTCGTCGCCCTTCAATGCCGCGGGCGTGTTCGTGCGCGGCATCCGCTCCGAGGATCTCGACAAGGTCACGTCGATCGCCAACAACATCAAGCAGGGGACGCTGGAGGGCTTCGACGAGGGCCAGGCCGTCGCCATCGGCCGCCGGCTCGCCGATCAGCTTTCGCTGCACGCCGGCGACAACATCACGCTGGTCGCGCCGCGCGGCGCGGTGACGCCGATGGGGACGACGCCGCGCATCAAGTCGTATCGCATCGCCGCCGTGTTCGAGATCGGCATGTCGGAATATGACGGCACGTTCGTCTTCATGCCGCTCGCCGAGGCGCAGGCCTATTTCAACCGCGCCAATGACGTCACCGCTATCGAAATCTATACGGACAATCCGGACCGCGTCGATGTTTATCGCAAGTCGGTGACGGAGGCGGCCGGGCGGCCGATCTTCCTGGTCGACTGGCGCCAGCGCAACTCCACCTTCTTCAACGCGCTACAGGTGGAACGCAATGTGATGTTCCTGATCCTGACGCTGATCGTGCTGGTGGCGGCGCTCAACATCGTTTCCGGCCTGATCATGCTGGTGAAGGACAAGGGCAGCGATATCGCCATTCTGCGCACCATGGGTGCGACGCAGGGCGCGATCATGCGCGTGTTTTTCATCACCGGCGCTTCGATCGGCGTGGTCGGCACGCTGGTCGGTTTTCTGGTCGGCCTCGTCATCTGTCTCAATATCGAGTCGATCCGGCAGTTCCTGTCGTGGCTGACGAACACCGAACTGTTTTCGCCGGAGCTGTATTTCCTCTCCAAGCTGCCGGCGGTGATTGCGCCGGCCGAGACGGCGGCGGTCGTGGTCATGGCGCTGACGCTGTCCTTCCTCGCCACCCTCTATCCGTCATGGCGCGCGGCGCGGCTCGATCCCGTCGAAGCGCTGCGATACGAGTGAGGCCGCGATGGCGCAGGGCGAAGCAAAGCAGGACATTCCGGTCGTCTATCTGCAGGGCGTGCGGCGGCAATACATGCAGGGCGAAACGCCGCTGACCATTCTCGACGGCGCGGAGCTGGCGCTATGGCCGGGGCAGTCGGTGGCGCTGGTGGCACCGTCCGGTTCCGGCAAATCGACGCTGCTGCATATCGCGGGGCTGCTCGAACACCCCGACGACGGCGAGGTGTTTGTGGGCGGTCAGCCGACGACGCCGATGAGCGACGCCGAGCGGACCCAGATCCGCCGCACCGATATCGGCTTCGTCTATCAGTCGCACCGGCTGCTGCCGGAGTTTTCGGCGCTCGAGAACGTGATGCTGCCGCAGATGATCTGCGGCTTGAGGCGCAAGGAGACGGTCAAACGCTCGAAGGAAATTCTCGCCTATCTCGGGCTGGGCGAGCGCATCACGCATCGCCCGGCGGAGCTGTCGGGCGGCGAGCAACAGCGCGTTGCTATCGCACGTGCGGTGGCCAACGCGCCGCGGGTGCTGTTCGCGGATGAGCCGACCGGCAATCTCGACCCACACACCGCCGACCATGTGTTCCAGGCCCTGATGCAGCTTGTGCATGCGACCGGCGTCGCGATGCTGATTGCCACTCACAATATGGAATTGGCCGAACGCATGGACCGCCGCGTTTCCATCCGCGACGGTCAGGTGATCGAGCTTCCCTGATCGGGCTGCCTAGCGCAGGGGGCGATGCGGCGTGGCCGGCCGCGAGCCGGCGCCCTGATAGAATGGATTGATGAAACACTGGGCAGACCGACCGCTGGCGGAGAGGCGGCAGGCCTCCATGGTGGTGTAGTAGCATTCGTCATAGGTCGGCGCGCCGTAGACGCGCAGGCAAACCGGATAGTCGGTAGCGGCCGCTGCCGGGTCGGGGGCAATCAGCAAAACGGCGGCCGAAGCGACGCCGGCGCGTGCGATGAAGCGCAATCCTGCGCCCGAGCGGCACGGGCTGCTCGGCGCGGGTCGGTGAGGCGTGCTGATGATGACTGTCATGATCGCTCTCCCAATCAGGGAATGCGCGTCCGCGCCGGTGTTTGGGGCGGGTCCGACGAAACTCCACCTTACGCTTTGTTAGGCATGCGCTCGATGGTGTTGCGTCATGGCTTGACAAAAAGAACAAATGAAGAACATTGTTCGTTATCTGTTCTTTTAAGCCAGAGGTGCGACATGTTCAAGATGTTTGTTGAGGAAGCCGCAGCGTTGGCATCGCTGGTGCTATTCGTGGGCATGGTGGCGGTCTGGGCGCAGGTCATTCCGCAGTTGTGAGTCCGGACCCGCCAACCGGGGGCCGACGACGGGCGCGACGAAATGCGGGCGCGCCCGCTGGGGAAAGGAAGGACAGCCGCGTCGCGCGGTTGGACAAACGGGGGCGCGGAGCCCACCATCGGGCTGTCGAATCGCCGCATGCCGCCGCGATCGCCAAGCCCCGATGAGTCGCGTATCCGATGTCCAACGCTCGCGCTAGCGCGCCCCGATTGTCCCGTTCAGGATCTGACCTCGCAGGAGGGCGCACTAATACGACGGGGGCGGCTGGCCCCGGCTTCGTCCACCTGCACGTCCATTCGGCCTATTCGCTGCTGCAGGGCGCCATCACCATCGGCCGGCTGGCGCAGCTCGCCAAGGCCGACCATCAGCCCGCGCTGGCGCTGACCGACACGGACAACATGTTCGGGGCGCTGGAATTCTCCGACAAGATGGCGGCCGCCGGCATTCAGCCGATCGTCGGCTGCGCGCTTGCCGTGGATTTCGGCGATCAGGATGCAAACTCGCGCAATGCGTTGCCGGCGGCGGCCTCGCGCATCGTGCTGCTGGCGGCGCGCGAGCGCGGTTACCGTGGCCTGATGCGGCTCAACTCGCGCGCCTTTCTGGAGTCGGCCGATCATCAGGAGCCGCGTATCGCATTCGACTGGCTGCGCGAGGAGGCCGACGACCTGATCGTCCTGACAGGCGGTCCGGACGGCCCCATCGCGCAGGCGCTCAACGCCGACCAAGCGGGACTCGCCACCGCCCGCCTCGATGCGCTGGCAGGCGTGTTCGGCGACCGCCTCTATGTCGAGTTGCAGCGCCATGGCGTCGATATCGAGCGCCGCACCGAGGGCGCGCTGATCGATCTTGCCTACACCAGAGGGCTGCCGCTGGTCGCCACCAACGAACCCTATTTCGCGACGACCGAAGACTATGAGGCGCACGACGCGCTGTTGTGCATCGCGGGCGGACGCCTCGTCGCGGAGACCGACCGCCGCCACCTCACTCCCGATCATCGGTTCAAGACGCGCGCCGAGATGGCCGTGCTGTTCGCCGATCTGCCGGAGGCGCTGGCGTCCACGGTCGAGATCGCGCAGCGCTGCGCTTATCGGCCGATGAAGCGCAAGCCGATCTTGCCGCACTTCACCGTCGGCGCGGGCGATCACGCCGCCGACGCCACCAAGGCCGAAGCGGCCGAGTTGCGGCGTCAGGCGGAGGAGGGGTTGGCGCGGCGGCTGGACAAGCACGGGCTCGCGCCCGGCATCACCGCCGAGGATTATAGCGCGCGGCTCGCCTTCGAACTCGACGTCATCAGCCGCATGCAATATGCGGGTTACTTCCTGATCGTCGCCGACTTCATCAAGTGGGCGAAGGCGCAAGGAATTCCGGTGGGGCCGGGGCGCGGCTCCGGCGCCGGTTCGCTGGTCGCCTATGCGCTGACCATCACCGACCTTGATCCGATCCGTTTCGGGCTACTGTTCGAGCGCTTTCTCAATCCCGAGCGCGTGTCGATGCCGGATTTCGACATCGACTTCTGCCAGGATCGCCGCGACGAGGTGATCCGCTACGTGCAGACGCGCTACGGCCGCGATCAGGTGGCGCAGATCATCACTTTCGGAACCTTGCAGGCGCGCGGCGTGCTGCGGGACGTCGGCCGCGTGTTGCAGATGCCGTACGGGCAGGTCGACAAGCTCACCAAGCTGGTGCCGCAGAATCCGGCCGCGCCCGTGACGCTCGCCAAGGCGATCGAGGGCGAACCCAAGCTGCAGGCGTTGCGCGACGAGGACCCGGTGATCGCGCGGGCCTTCGCCATCGCGCAGAAGCTCGAAGGCCTCAACCGCCATGCCTCGACGCATGCGGCGGGCATCGTCATCGGCGACCGCCCGCTGCACGAACTGGTGCCGCTCTATCGCGATCCGAAGTCCGATATGCCGGTCACCCAGTTCAACATGAAGTGGGTCGAGCCGGCGGGGCTGGTGAAGTTCGACTTCCTCGGACTGAAGACGCTGACCGTTCTCGACGTCGCCGTGAAGCTGCTGCGCGAGCGCAACATCAACGTCGATCTCGCACATCTGCCGCTCGACGATGCGGACACCTATGCAATGATGGCGCGCGGCGATGTGGTCGGCGTGTTCCAGGTGGAAAGCCAGGGCATGCGGCGCGCGCTGGTCGAGATGCGCCCCGACCGCTTCGAGGACATCA
>JBEBWH010000179.1:0-6599 GCA_040392305.1 Bradyrhizobium sp.
GATCGCGCGGGATTTCCCTTCGCGACGGCGTTTTTGGCGACGTCGCGGGTCACGACCGCGCCAGCCGCGATGACGGCGCCGTCGCCGATCGTGACGCCAGGCAGGATGATCGCGCCGCCGCCGATCCAGACGTCGCGGCCGATCCGGACCGGTTTGCCGAATTCGAGGCCGGCCTGCCGCGTTGCGGCATCGCGCGGGTGATCGGCACTGTAGATCTGGACGGCCGGGCCGATCTGGGTCCGGTCGCCGATGGTGATTTCGACAACGTCGAGAATGACGCAGTTGAAGTTCAGAAACACGCCGTCGCCGAGGCGGATGTTGAAGCCGTAGTCGCAGTGAAACGGGGGTCGAATGACGGCCCCTTTTCCTACTGCAGCGAAACGCTCTTCAAGCAAGGCGCGCGCAAGCTCAGGCGGCTGGCCAAGGGTCGCGTTGTAACGGGCGAGCCAGCGTGCGGTGGCTGCCTGGTCTGCGATGATTTCGGGAGCGTCCGGGCGATAAAGCCGCCCCGCCAGCATTTTGGCCTTTTCGGTTTCGGTCATCGCAAACCTCCGGCTCCGCGGCGTTCAGCCGATCCGGCCGAGCACGGGGAACGCGTCGGGCTCTGCGGCAAGCGCGGCCCTGGCGCGGGCGCTGTCGTCGTCCATCTGGCGGATCAGCGCGTCGAGGCTGTCGAATTTCAGTTCCTCGCGCAGATAGGCGATGAAGGCGACGTCGAGGCTTTTGCCGTAAAGATCGCCCTTGAAGTCGAACAGGAAGATTTCCAGCAGCGGCGCGCCATTGTCGAAGGTGGGGCGGCGGCCGAAGCTCGCCACGCCGTCGAGGCGCTCGCCGTTGAGGCCGATCCGCACCGCATAGATGCCGTGCTTGAGCCCGCAGGCCGGATCGAGCCGGATATTGGCGGTGGGATAGCCGAGGTCGCGGCCACGTTTCTCGCCGTGAACGACCTCGCCGGTGATGAACCACGGATAGCCGAGCAGGGCACTGGCCTCGTCGATCTCGCCCTGGCCCAGCGCGTTGCGGATCGCGGTGGAGGAGACCGCGCGGCCGTCGAGATCGACATGCGGCTGGACATGCACGTCGAAGCCGAGCCGCGCGCCTTCGCTCCGCAGCAGGTCGGGCGATCCGCGCCGGCCCTTGCCGAAATGGAAATCGTAGCCGACCACCACGCCGGCGATACCGAGGCGATCCACCAGCTCGTGACGGATGAAATCCTCCGCCGAGGTCCCGGCGCGTGTGGCGTTGAACGTCAGCACCACCGCGCCTGCAAGGCCGGCGCCGGCGAGAAGCCGCAGCCGCGCCTGCTCGTCGGTGAGACGGAACTGCGGCGTATTGGGATTGAAGAAACTGCGTGGGTGGGGCTCGAAGGTCACGGCGATGGCGCAACGGTCGAGTTCCTCCGCCATGCGCCGCGCGGCCGCGATGACGACGCGGTGCCCCAGATGAACGCCGTCGAAATTGCCCAGCGCGACCACCGCGCCGCGGGGCACGGCGGCCGAAGGCGTATCGTCGTGAACGACGGTGAAGCGCGGCGTAACGGGTGCGGTCATACGAACATCATACTTTCGGATGGGCGGGCCGCAAAAGCGCGCGTCGCGCCGCGCGGCGTTCCTGCGCTGTGCGGACAGGAAAAGACCCCAATGACTGAAGCGCCGGGACCGTGCCGCCGCGATGCGATCCGAGTCAAGAGGGCGGAGGTAAAATTGTTGCTTCCGGATGGCGCGACTTTGTCTGCAAACATGCACCGTCGGGTTAACGGGCTGTTTAAGCGGTAATGCTACGTTCCCCCTGTTCGGGCTGAGGCGAGTTGCCGCGCAGCAAATGCGTGGACGGTGGCGATTGCGCCCTCACGCCCGGTCTTGAAGTGGTCGAAGCGTGCCCGCGGCGAACATGCGTTGGCGGGATATGCGCGAGGGAGCGTTGAGAATGGCGGTTGATCTGTCGATGTCGGTTCTGGTGGTTGACGACTACAACACCATGATCCGGATCATCCGCAATCTGCTCAAGCAGCTCGGCTTCGAGAATATCGACGATGCCAGCGACGGCTCCGCCGCGCTCGCCAAACTGCGCAGCAAGAAATATGGCCTCGTGATCTCCGACTGGAACATGGAGCCGATGACCGGCTACGAACTGCTCAAGGAAGTTCGCGCCGACCCCAATCTGGCCAAGACGCCGTTCATCATGGTGACGGCGGAGTCGAAGACGGAGAACGTCATCGCGGCCAAGAAGGCGGGCGTGAACAACTACATCGTGAAGCCGTTCAATGCCGCGACGCTCAAGGCCAAGATCGAGGCCGTCTTCCCGGATCACGTCGCAGCCTGACGCCGGACGACGCGCTTTGCATTAGGTCCTCGGACCGGCGTTCGCTTCGCCGGCAAAGGCTCCCGTTACCAGCGCAGATCCTGCATCAGGGCGCGCGGCACGGGCGTCGCGCCGAACAGCTTGCTCACGGCTTCGGCGTCGTCGCGATCGACGCCCGCGAACTCCTCCGCGTGAATGCCGCGCGTCAGGAATATGCAATTGATTCCCGCTGCATGCGCGCCGGCGACGTCGGTACGCACGGAATCGCCGATGGCGAGGACGCGGCCTGCCCAGCCGGCGGCATGCCCGTTCGGCCCTTCCGCGAGCGCAACGGCCTGCTGGTAGATCGGCAGATAGGGTTTGCCGAAAAAGATCACCTCGCCGCCGAGCGAGCGGTAAAGTTCGGCGATGGCGCCGGCGCAGGTGATGAGCCGGTCGCCGCGCTCCACGACGATATCCGGATTGGCGCAGATGAAGGTGAGATTGCGCTTGAGCGCCTCGGTCATCATGGCGCGATAGTCTTCGGCCGTTTCGGTGTCGTCGTCGAACGGACCGGTGCAGACGATGTAGTCCGCCTGCTCCAGCGGCACGAACTGGACATCGAGCCCGCGATAGATCGGTCCGTCGCGGCTCGGGCCGATGGCGAAGACCTTCTGCTCCGGCCGCGCCGCGACGTAGTTGCGGGTCAGGTCGCCGGACGACACGATGCCGTCATAGACACTGTCGGACACGCCGAATTTGCGAAGCTGCCGCTGCACGGAATCGGCCGGACGTGGCGCGTTGGTGATGAGAATGACCTTGCCGCCTTGCTGACGGAACGTCGCAAGCGCGTCGCAGGCATCGGGAAATGCGGTGATACCGTCATGCAGGACGCCCCACACGTCGCTGAGCACGATGTCCACGCCGGCTGTCAGGTCACGCAGACCGCTGATGAATTGCAATGATGTCATGAGGAACGCAGCCATCGCGGCAGTTTGAGGCAATGTGATGGCCAGCCTTTGCCATGGAAACGGCGGCTCTTGCAATGCCGTGCGGATGCGGGATGGCCGGACGGTGATCCTGCCGATGGCCGGAGGCGTTCGGATCCCACGCTAACTCAGCTGCGCAGGGGCCTGGCCGCGCGGCGCGCCAGTGCGGCGAGACCGCCGGTGCGGGCAGGCGGTGGGGCGGGGTCTGTCGCTGCGTCGCGCGGCGGTCCGGCGGGGCCTGCCGTGACGGGCTCGTCGTGAGCGGCGCGGGGCGCTGCGGCATCGGGCCGCAACGGCCGCGGCGGCGCGAACAGGTGGCCCTGGCCGAAGCGGATTTCGTAGTCGAGCAGATCGACCACCGCGCTTTCGCCTTCGATGCGCTCGGCCACCAGGGCGATGCCGAAGCGGCCCAGCAGGTCGGCGAGGTCGGCGGGATGAATATCGGACGACGCCTGCTGCTGATCGAGCAGCAATGGCGCGGGTACCTTGATGAAGCGCACGCCGAGGTCGGCGAGATCGCGCGGCTTGATGCGCAGATCGCTGACGTGATCGATCGAGAAGCGGTAGCCATAGCCGGCCAGCGTGCCGAGATTCTTCCGTTCGACAGGGCCGAGCGCACGCAAGGCGTCGTGCCGGAATTCCAGCACCAGCGTATCGGCCTGCTCGCGATGCGCCTCCAGAATGTCACGGCAGGCGTCGAAGGCGGCGCTGTCGGTCAGCGTGGCTGCCGAGAGATTGCAGAACAGCCCGATGTCCTGCTTGCGTTCGATCAGCCGCTGCACCACCTGCATGCAGCGCGACAGCACCAGACGGTCGATCTCGCCCATCAGTCCCATCGCATCCGCGATCGGCAGGAAGCGCTCCGCCGCGAGGACCTCGCCATCGTCGTTGCGCAGCCGCGCCATGGCTTCGTAGAAGCGCACCTTGCGCTGCGGCAGCGTCACCAGCGGTTGCAGATAGATGTCGAACTGCTCGCTGGCGACGGCATGGGCGATCCGTCGTCGGATCTCGGCATCATGAGCGATCGTCGTCGGCGTGACCGGAACGTCCGGTGCGGGCGCGGGGTCAACCAGCGCCGGCTCGGCCGGCGGCGCGACTTTCCGCATCGTCGCGGCCGATGTGTCATCGCCGAGCGCGTCCTCATGGGCCGCGACCGACAGCGCGAGTTGCCGGACGAGACTGCCGAGTTCATTGATTTCGCCGAACAACGCGTCGGTGCGCTGCTGTCCCTTCACTTCGGCGGCGACCACGCGATGCTCCAGCGCCGTGAGGCGGCGGCCGTATTCGCTCACCTGCCGGGCGAGGTCGCCCACCCCACGCGACAGCCCCGCGATCTGTTCGGCGGTGTCGCCGGGCTCGCGCAAGCGCATCGACACGATGTGGGAGAGGCCCATGAGGATCAGCGCGGCAAGCCCGACCGCCGTCGATTGCAGCGCATTGAGGCCCGCAGCGACGAACAGCACGACGCCGAGCGCAGCCGCGATCAGCGTCATGCAGATGGCGATGAAGATCGTCGAAGCGCGAACCATGGAGAGCCCCGCCGAAGCAGCCGGCCTGCTCCGGATCACCGGTCATCATGACTGATTCGGTCGTGGTACGGCGATATGGGGTTGGCGGTT
The DNA here is from genome assembly GCA_040392305.1 of Bradyrhizobium sp. GTDB lineage: Bacteria > Pseudomonadota > Alphaproteobacteria > Rhizobiales > Xanthobacteraceae > PRO6. The sequence continues at coordinate 4,889 of JBEBWH010000179.1, forward strand.
GTCCCCGCCCGTCCGAATTGGAGGGGCGGGGCAGGGCGCGCCTCAGGCGGTGGCGCGGATGATCCTGGCGACCTTGTCGATGATCTCGCCGATCTGGTCCTCGCTGACGATCAGAGGCGGGGTCAGCGCCAGCGTGTCGCCGGCCACCCGCAGCATCATGTCGTTGTCGTGGAAGGCGCTGGCGAGGCTGTCATAGCCGCGCTTGCCGGGGCCTTCCTTGGCGGCGGCCAGATCGATGCCCGCGGTCAGGCCGACGGTGCGGATATCGAGCACGCCCGGCTCGTTGCGCAGGCTCATGACGGCATCGGCGAATTTCGGCTCCAGCGCCTTGGCGCGCTCGAACAGCTTCTCGTCGCGGTAGATGTCGAGCGAGGCGATACCGGCCGCCGTCGCCAGCGGGTGCGCCGAATAAGTGTAGCCATGGCACAGTTCGACGACGTGCTCCGGCCCGTTCATAAAGGCATCGTGAATGGTGCCGCTCACCACCACGCCGCCCATCGGGGCCGCGCCGTTGGTGACGCCCTTGGCGAAGGTGATCATGTCCGGCGTCACGCCATAACGCTCCGCGGCGAAGGCGTGGCCGAGCCGGCCGAAGCCGGTGATGACCTCGTCGAAGATCAGCAGGATGCCATGGGCGCTGGTAATTTCGCGCAGCCGCTTGAGATAGCCCTTGGGCGCGGGCAGCACGCCGGTCGAGCCGGCCATCGGCTCGACGATGACGGCTGCGATGGTGTTGGCGCCGTGCAGGGCGACCAGCCGCTCCAGTTCGTCGGCGAAATGCGCGCCATATTCCGGCTCGCCCTTGGTGAAGGCCTGCTTCGCGCGATCGTAGGTCGCCGGCAGGTGGTCGACGCCCGACAGCAGCGTGCCGAACAGCTTGCGGTTGGCGACGATGCCGCCGACCGAGGTGCCGCCGAAGCCGACGCCGTGATAACCGCGCTCGCGCCCGATCAGTCGCGAGCGGCTGCCCTCGCCGCGGATGCTGTGATAGGCGAGCGCCATTTTCAGCGCGGTATCGGCGGCTTCCGAGCCGGAATTACAGAAGAACACCTGATCCAGCCCCGCCGGCGCCAGCGCGGCGATGCGGCTCGCCAGTTCGAACGACTGCGGATGGCCGAACTGGAACGGCGGCGCGTAATCGAGCGCCTTGGCCTGCGCCGAAATCGCCGCCGTGATGGAGGCCCGGCCATGGCCGGCATTGGTGCACCACATGCCGGCGGCGGCATCGATGATGCGGCGGCCGTCGGTGGTGATGTAGTGCATGCCCTCGGCGCCCGCGAGCAGGCGCGGCGCCTTCTTGAACGCGCGGTTGGCGGTGAACGGCATCCAGAACGCATTGAGGTCGTTGGGGACGGCGGTTGCGGACTTGATGGGGCTCGTGACGTTCATGACAACCTCGCTGGGGAGGCTTGCGCCTCGCATTGTTGACTGGCGGCTGGAATGCAGACCCGTATGACGGCCGGGGGCGGCGCGAGCGTAGAGCGTTTCCCCCTGATGTCCTTCATCACTGTATCCTTTATTCGGCAAAAGTGCAGGTCGCATTCTGTCCGCAGTCGCCGCCCCGCGCCCGTCGCGAGCGGCCGCTGCCAAGTGCGGGATGCGGTAGGAGGTTATGCAACCAATAGTATTTTATGAATTAAATAACGCGTAATGATTGTATGATCTGATCAAGGCATGACGATGGTTGTGCCTATGATTTCCCGTTTTTTCC
>JBEBWH010000180.1:0-6569 GCA_040392305.1 Bradyrhizobium sp.
AAGACCAAGAAGCTGTTCCGCGACGTGTTCGCGCTCGGCAAGGGCAAGAAGTGGAATTTCATGCATTCCGGGCTGTTCCTCGACTTCCTTGCGGGCAACCAGGACTATGAGTGCACGCCGTGGGGCATGCCGGCGCGCAACATTTTCGGCTGGCAGAAGCCCTGCTACCTGCTTGGCGAGGGCTACACCAAGACCTTCAAGGAGCTGATGGAAACCACCGACTGGGATTCCTACGGCACCGGCAAGTATGAGAAGTGCGCCAACTGCATGGCGCATTGCGGCTACGAGCCGACGGCGGCCGACGCCGCCTTCAGGAATCCGTTCAAGGCCGCATGGGTCGCGCTACGCGGCGTGCGCACGACCGGGCCGCTGGCGCCGGAGATCGATTTCTCCAAGCAGCGCCCGGCGCAGTATGTGTTCTCGGAGCAAGTGCAGAAGAGCCTGTCAGAGATCCGCCGTGACGAGGCTGCCGCTGCCGCCGAGAAGGCGGCCGCCCTCGCCAAGAAGAAGACGTCGACAGCCGCGTAGCGTGACGATGGCGTGATTGAAATCACGCCCCGTCCGGATCAGGTCGGGAACGACGGACGGCTGACGGGCGATGGCCCGCAGCACGCGCCAGATATCGACCCGGCCATCGGGTTTCAGCGCGCTGGTGGCGATCGCCGGCAGCGCGCGTGACGCCGGATCGCTGACGACGCGCAGAGCCGCGAACGGCAGACCGACCGCCTCGGCATAGCCGGCGGCGATATGGCTTTCCATATCCACGGCGGCCGCGCTGGTCTCGTCGCGCAGGCGGGCCTTCTCAACCTGCGACGGCACCACGACCTCGGAGCCCGCGAGAATGCCGCGCACGATGCGGCGGCTGCCATCACCCACCGCGCCGATCAGTTCGCCGCTCAGCCCTGCTGCCGCCGCCCAGCGGCCGCCGCCGATCACGACTTCCGTCGCGACCACGATATCGCCGGTCGCCAGCATCGGATCGAGCCCGCCGGCAACGCCAAAGGAAATGATGCCGCGCACGCTCGACGGATCGAATTCGCCAAGCTGCGAACGAAGCTGGCCGGGATCGCTGCTACTGCAGATCACGGTCATTCCCGGTCCTGCGGCGATGCGCGCTTCCTGCGGCAGCCCCGTGACGATCAGTAGAGGACGCCGCCCATCCGCGGCGTCGCTCCGAGCCCCGCCAATCACATTCCGACCCCTACAAGCCTGCTGTTCGTCTCATGAAGATTTCGGTATCGCGCCAGAGCCCAAAGGGGGAAGAACTTCGGATAACCATGGTAGCGCAGGTAGAATACACGCGGAAAACCTGTCGCTGTATAGCGGCTCTCGTCCCACTCACCCGCTTCATTTTGCGTCTGTGTCAAATACGCAACACCTTTGTGAACGGCCGGATGGTCCGCCTGACCGGCCGCCATCAGCGCGAGCAGAGCCCATGCGGTCTGCGATGCCGTGCTGGGCGCCCGTTCGTAGCCGCGATAGTCGAGCTTGTAGCTTGATCCGTCCTCGCCCCAGCCGCCATCGGCGTTCTGGATCGAGATCAGCCAGTCGGCCGCCTTGGCGATCGTCGGCGAGGTATGATCGACCCCGGCCGCGTTGAGGCCGCAGACCACCGACCAGGTGCCGTAGATGTAGTTCAGCCCCCAGCGGCCGTACCACGATCCGTCCGGCAGCTGCGTGCGGCGCAGATAGTCCACCGCGCGCTGCAAGGCCGGGCTCGTCTCCACGGTCTCGCCGAGTTGCGCCAGCATCGACACGCAGCGGCCGGTGACGTCCTCGGTCGGCGGATCGAGCATCGCCCCGTGATCGGCGAACGGGATGTTGTTGATGTAGTATTCGAGGTTGTCGGCATCGAATGCGGCAAAGCCGCCATCCTTGCTTTGCAGCCCCTCGATCCACTCCTTCGCCCGCGCGATGGAGGCGTCGTAGTACTTGCCGCCCTCCAGACGCTGCGCGCGATCCATCGCCATGACCACGACCGCGGTGTCGTCGAGGTCGGGATAATGGGGATTGGCATATTGGAAGGCCCAGCCGCCCGGCCGCACGTCGGGCCGCTTGACGGCCCAGTCGCCGACCACTTCCAGTTCCTGGCGCGGCTTGAGCCAGTCGAGGCCGCGCCTGGCGCGCGCCACCGAGTCCGGATCGCCGGCCTCCAGCAAAGCATGGCCGGTGAGCACGGTGTCCCACACCGGCGACACGCAGGGCTGGCAGTAGGCTTCGTCGTCCTTGATGACGAGGAGTTTGTCGATGCCGCGGCGGGTGGTGGCGCGCGGCGGATATTCCTCCGGATAGCCAAGCGCCTCATACATCATCACGACGTTGATCATCGGCGGAAAGATCGCGCCGATGCCGTCCTCGCCGTTGAGGCGCTCCTCGATGAATGCCCGCGCCTGTGCGATGGCGCGCGCGCGCAGCTTCTTCGGAAATAGCGGCTCCGTCAGGCGCAGCACCTTGTCGATGCCGCGAAACAACAGAAACCAGCCGAGGCTCTGGTGCGGCGCTCGCGGATGGAGACCGATCGTATGCGGCGGCTCAAGAAATAGTTCGTCGACGCCGATGCCTTTCGGGTTGCGCGCTTTCGGCTTCAGCGCGGCAAGCACCATCAGCGGCACCATGGTGGTGCGCGCCCAGTAGGAAATCTTGTTGATGTGGAACGGCGACCACATCGGCAGCAGCATGATCTCGATCGGCAGCACCGGAACGCTGCGCCAGGTGAGCACGCCGAAGAAGGTGAGCAGGAAGCGCGTGAACACGTTGGAATTGGCAGCGCCGCCGCGCGACAGGATCGCTTCGCGGGCGCGCGCCATATGCGGCGCGTCCGGCGAGTCCCCGATCATCTTCAGCGCGAAATACGCCTTCACGCTGGCGCTCATGTCGAACTCGCCGTCGTGGAATAGCGGCCAGCCGCCGTGGCTGCCCTGGATGCGGCGCAGATAGACGGCGATCTTGGCTTCCAGTTCGCTGTCGACCGGCTCGCCGAGATAATGGCGGAACAGAACATACTCGGCCGGGATGGTGGCGTCCGCTTCGAGCTCGAACACCCAGTGGCCATCGTCGCGCTGGTATTTTTCCAGCACGCGAACGCCGGCAGCGATGCTGCGCTCCACCGTCGCCTTGTCCACTTTCAGATTCTCATCAGCCATCATTGCACTAAAATTCTGCTCTTGTTGTCCTTGAACTGTCGGGAAAGCCGCTCCGCTGGAGCCGAGCTTTATGGCATCTTGAGGACGAAATCCGCCGCGCGGTCGCCCGAACGCACCGAGCCTTCGATGGTCGCGGGCAAAGCCGTATCAGTCCAGTCCCCCGCAAGAAACAGGTTTTTCCAGGGGGTTGCGGCCTTGGGCCGCAGCGCGTTCTGCTCCGGCGTCGCCTCGAAGGTGGCGCGGCGTTCGCGCACGATCTGCCACGGCGGCAGATCGGCGTCGATCCGCGCGATCCGGCAGACCTCGGCCCAGATCGTGCGCGCCAGCTCCTCGCGCGGCGCATCGATCAGATGATCGCCGCCGCTGACCGTCACTGACAAACGGTTCGGCAGGGCGAACAGCCAGTCGGTGACGCCGTTGACGACGCCCGTGATCGGCGGCGCGCTGTGTGCGCCCTCGTAGCGGAAATGGGCATTCACGATCGCGCGAAAGCGCGTCGGCACGGTGATGCCGGGAAGCAGCATCGCGGCCGAGCGCGCGGGCACGGCCATCACCACCGCATCGCTCGCGCCAAGGGCGATGTCGTCATCGCCGATCCGCAGCGCCGCAACGCGCTCGCCCTCGATGGCGAGCCTGCTCAGTTCGCGCCCGATCGTGACGCTGCCGCCGCGCGCGCGAATGAAGGCCGCAGCCGGCTCGATCAGCACCGAACTCAGGCCGTCGCGCGCGATCAGCGGGCGGCACGCCTTGCCGCCGAGCAGCAGCGTCTCGCGGATGATGGCGCCGGCCAGTCCCGCGGACCCCAGCGGCGGCGCGATGTTGAGCGCGGCGAGCAGCAGCGGCTCGACGAGGCGCTTGTAGAGCACGCCGTCGCAGCCGATGGTATCGCCGATGGTCTTGTCCATCCCGGCCCAGACGAGCGGCGCAAGGCCGAGATAGTCGCGCGCCGTCGTGCCGGGCACGCGGCTGTTGCGATCGAAAATCCACCACGGAATGCGGCCGTCATTGATGCGCAGCAGCCAGCGACTGTCGTCGGCGAAATCGATGAATGGAAACTCGGCCTTGTCCGGGCCGTGCAGGCCGCCCGCGCCGCCGATCCTGCGCGCGAAGGCCAGCGCATGATGATTGCCCGACAGCAGCAGATGGTTGCCGTTGTCGATCACGAGCCCGGTCGCGCCATCGAAATAGGAGCGGCAGCGCCCGCCGAGATGCTGCGTCGCCTCGTGCACATGCACGCGATGGCCCGCATCGGCAAGCCGCACGCCAGCCGACAGGCCGGAAATGCCCGCGCCGATGATGTGAACGGTGCGCGTCATCAGATCAGGCCATGGCGCGCGAGAATGAGGAGACGCGGGATCGTGCCGAGCCGCACCGCCGCGCGCGGCGGCGCGAAACCGCGACGCACCATCAGGCCGAGGATCGCATGATAATATTCCGACATGATGCGCGGCGCGCGGACGACACGGCGGGCGTGGCGCGCCATGATCTGGTCGGATGCCTCGAAATGCGCGCGCGCCTGCGTCACCAGCGGCGCGCAGACATCCGGCAGACGCGGATCGGCCGCGACCAGCTGCGGATCGTCGCCCACGATACCGGCCGCGTCGAGCCTTTCGCGCGGCAGATAGAGGCGGCCGATGCCGGCGTCCTCGTCGATATCGCGCAGGATGTTGGTGAGCTGCAAAGCGCGGCCGAGATGATGGGCAAGCCGGCGTCCGTCATCCTCGGGCAGGCCGAAGACGCGCACCGACAATCGCCCGACAGCACTGGCGACACGATCGCAATACAGATCGAGCTTCGCCTCGTCCGGCGCGCGGATGTCTTCGAGCACGTCCATTTCCATGCCGTCAATGATGGCGAGGAAATCGTCGCGCCGAAGCCCGAAGGTTTCGACCGATGCGGCATAGGCCGCCAGATGCGGCGGCGGACTGCCGCGATAGAGCGCATCGATATCGCTGCGCCACTGCGCGAGCGCCGCGCTGCGTTCGGCGCGCGGCGCATCGGAATCGGCGATGTCGTCCACGGCGCGGCAAAAAGCGTAGATCTGAAACATCGCCGCGCGCTGCTCGCGCGGCAGAATGCGCATCGCCGCATAGAACGAACTGCCGGACGCAGCCGCCCCGGAGCTTGCGTCTGTCGCAACCGTCTGCATCGTCATGCTCCAGCCGCCGGCGTGGCGAGCCGTCGCGGCCGCACCAGGCGGCGCAGGCTCTCGCGGGCGATGCTGCCGAGGCCATAAATAGCGAACTGAACGGCAGAGAGGTGAACGCGCTGGCTCAAGGGATCGTGGGCTTTCAGCAGACGAACGATCCGCTCAGCATAGGTCTGGATCACGGAAATCTCCAGTCCGAGCCGGAAGTCGCGCACCTCGACGGCAAGCGGCTGCGCCTCCTCCAGCAACGTCTCGGTGCGTGCGGCGAGTTCGGCCAGGCAGCGCCGCAGCGCCGGCGACGACGCGCCCTGCCCCAGCTCCTCGACCGTGACGCCCTGCGCCGCCAGCGTGTCGAGCGGCAGATAGACGCGGTTAAGATTGCGATAGTCCTTGCCGCAGTCCTGCAGGTGATTGTTGATCTGCAAGGCGGCGCACAGCAGGTCCGAGGCGCGCCAGGTCGTCCGGTCCTCGCCATGCACATCCAGCACGAAACGCCCGACCGGCACGGCCGAATGCCGGCAATACCGGATCAGTTCGTCCCAGTCGGCGTAGCGGCGCTTGGTGACATCCATGCGAAACGCCACCAGCATGTCGAGCGCATGCTCCGGCGACATCGCCCGCTCGGCGAGCGCGCGGCGCAGGTTTACCGCCTCCGGCTGGCTGTCGCCGCGACCGAGCAGTTCGGCTTCGAGAATGTCGAGATAGGCGAGCTTCTTCGCCTCATCCAGCGTCGGATGATCGGCGATGTCATCGGCCGTGCGGACATAGTTGTAGAACGCCGCGATCAGCGGCCGATGCCGCGGCTGGATGAGCCACGAAGCGACGGGAAAGTTCTCGTCGCCGGCGCCCTTGCCGGTCCTGATCTCGCTCGCGATGGTCATTGACGATCAGCCGCGTCCACTGCATTGCCGTATGTAAGGCCTGAATTTCTGGCAGGCCGGCCCCGCCACGACAAGCCGTGCGGCGGGTCGGCCAGACCGGATCACGGCCGCCACGCTTGCGGCAGCCGTTTAGAGCCTTCCTATAGGCGATATCGGGGGCTTCACTCAATGGCCCACCTTGAGCGGCGGCGGGCGCGGCCGGGCTACTGGCCGTGGCGGGCGAGCACTTGGCGGCAGGCTTTGGTGAGCTTCTCCCGATTCTGCTGCAGACACGACAGGATGACCAGGTCGCCCTGGTCCATCAGCTTGCGGCAGTAGCGGGTGACGTCGCGGGTGCAGGCTTCCTGCTCCTGCTTGGTGCCGCTGCGCTGCGGCTGCTGGGCGAACGCCGCGGTG